>JABMRF010000035.1 GCA_013202715.1 Candidatus Kuenenbacteria bacterium | reverse complement strand
ATCATAGATTTCCGTAATTGTTCCAACAGTGGAACGCGGATTTTGGACGCTATATCGCTGATCAATAGCTATGGCAGGAGAGAGTCCAGTAATTTGATCTACGTCCGGCTTTTCTTTTACTTCCAGAAACTGCCGAGCATATGAAGATAGACTTTCCACATAGCGCCTCTGACCTTCAGCGTAAATTGTGTCAAAAGCGAGTGAGGATTTTCCTGATCCGGACAAGCCGGTGATCACAACTAACTTATTACGCGGGATACCAATGTCAATATTTTTCAAATTATTAACTTTGGCTCCTTTGATCATGATTTTGTTAGTCATAGAATAGAAAAGAGTTGATTAGTTGATTGGTTGATTGGTTGATTGAAACGGATCTCTTTAAACCAATAAACACATGCTGTGAGCCAGTATAACAATAATAAAAAGGTTTGTAAAGAGGGAAACGCGGAGCATGCGGATCTAACACGGATTTAGCGGACAGCGAAATACACGTTATAGTTTAATTCCGCATTATCCGCGTTTGATCCGCGTTAATCCGCGCTAATAAAAAAGCGCCAACTAAATTTAGTCAGCGCTTTGATTTCTACTCTCTCAAATCCCCCAGTTTTTGTAATTCAACCAGATGAGCGTACAGTCCATTCTTCTGAACCAGACGATTGTGATCACCAGCTTCTGCAACGTGTCCATTGTCAATCACGTAAATCATGTCCGCTCGCTGGATTGTGCTGAGCCGATGCGCAATGGCAATGATCGAAATGTTCAGTTTCTCTCGAACTTTGCCAATCATCTTTTGAATTGCTTTTTCCGCTTCCGAATCAAGGTTGGAAGTTGCTTCGTCCAGGATCAGAACCCGCGCGCCATTGAGAAGCGCAATGTATGCTCTCGCAATTCCAACCCTCTGTGTCTCGCCACCTGACAATCTAATTCCACGCTCACCAACCTGGGTTTTAATTCCATCAGGAAAACGTTCTCGGTTTTGCAAAGTATCATACAGATGAGAAGCTTTTAGCGCCTCAACAACTTGACTCTCCGAAGCATCAGGATACGGATAACGGATGTTTTCGAGCAGTGTGGCGTCAAAGATATCCACGTCCTGCTGAACAATGGCAAATAATCTCCGGATCCATTTCAAATCAAAATCGCGGATATCATGACCATCAATTGTAATTTTTCCGGAACTAACATCATACATACGTGAAAGCAATCGAACTGCGGTGGTTTTGCCCTCACCGCTTTTTCCAACCAGAGCGACCATCCGGTTTGATTTTATTTCCATAGAGAAATTTTTCAATACAGGATTGTCTTTTCCAGGATAAGTGAATGTTACATCATTGAACGAAAATTCACCTTTGTAATTTTTGGGAACTATCGAGACACCCTTGTCAATAATATCCGGCTCCTGCTCCATCAACTCTTTCATCCTATTTACCGCGACCGTTTTTCTCATTACTCTCGCGTAATTTCCCATAATGTCACCAATGCTAAAAATTGTTACATTGCCAGTGGCGATCATGTATACAACGGTACCGATTGAGCTCATCCCCTTTGCCACAAAGACAAAGCCTAGAGCAATGGTTGCAAAATAAAACAAATGAAGAATTAGACCAGAAACAAAGAAATACCGTTGCATCCTGATGGAAGCTTCGACATCCATGTCGTGCATCCCACTGCGAATAGCTTCAACATTACTAATTTCCTTCTTTTCCTGAACGAAATTTTGAACCGTTTTAACATTGATGATCGATTGGCAGAAATAACCAACTGCCTGCTCTTTTTTCTTTTCCCAAGCTTCCCAGATACCCTCAAATTTGTTATGCATGTGATAGTGAATGTACATAGCCGGGAAAAATGGAATGACGAAAAGCAGTCCAAGTTTCCAATCAATTACAAGCGCAACAACAACATTGATAATCAGATAGAAAAGCGCAGGGACAATCCCCCAATAAACTTCCATAACTATCATGACCATCTTTTCACAGCCCTTTTCAATCTTGGAAATCTTTTTTCCGGTATTTTCTTTGTCATGATAATTGAGCGACAGCTCCAACAACTTCTTTTGCGCCAATACGGGGCAAGCATTTTCCAGTTTTATGATTCCCTTTAGAAAATACTTTTCCGCGACAAAATGTTTTAGTGTCAGCGACGCTATCTTTATAATCAATAGCGCACCCACAAGAATAATAATACCGGTACTGATGGTTTTTCCGCCAATAATTTCTGGCAGTTGGTCAAATATCAGCTTCAATAAATATGGGAAGCCGATATTTAGAATTTCAATGATAAAGATCATCACCACAGCCTTCACAATTAGCCGCCGAGAAGAGCCAAGCAAATCCCACATGTTTGATAAACTGCGAAAAAATGAATTCAAATTTCTGTCTTTTTCTTCTAAAACTTCATCCCAGTCACTCATATGATTTCTCCTTTCATTGGTTAAATTAATTTAAATTTTCAAAAAACAAAGACGCCCTGCGAGAACAGGACGTCTTTGCAACTTTAAATTGGATTAGAAGTTTTATGTTTTAAGTTTAATAAATTTGAGTTTATTATATATACCAAACAATTTTACTTCTTGAACAAAGTCGCCAAGATATCCTGTTCTTGTTCCTACTGGTGCAGATGAAGTTCTTTTCACCCCAGCACAAAACAAGCCTCTTGCAAAATTATCTGCAAGAACTGCACAAAACATTTTGATTGTTTGGTAATTATCCATATTAGTTAAATTTTTTGTGAATATTATCTCACACTATTTATGACGTTCGTAATGGCAAAACATTACAAACATTATACTGTATAACATTTTAAATACTTTGTCAATAGTACTCAATCGGCTAAATTTACGCTAAAATAATTTCTTAGCAACGCAATTACTTTTTCGGTATGCTCAACTCTAGCCACTGAATGCAGATGATATCCAGTATTAAAAAAATCTTCATACGGATACATAGCATCGTACGGATTTCCGAGCACCGGAACGTCTCGGTCTTGGTAGAATTTTTCAATTAACCGGAATATTTCGGGATATCTTCCCTTGTAATACGCGCCGTCAAAATCATACAGAGTTGGATATGTGGCAATAACCTGAACATCGTT
>JABMRF010000006.1 GCA_013202715.1 Candidatus Kuenenbacteria bacterium | reverse complement strand
ATTTATTTGGAATTTGGTGCTTGGAATTTGGAATTTATTAAACTTTGGTTATTAATAATCTGGAGTTTAAAAATAGAATGTCTTTAGACAATCTATCAATATCTTCATCGCTTTGAACTTGTTTTAATGAAGCATAATTTGTAACTAACTGGTTAACTTCCTGCTTGGTTATATCAAGAATTGTTTTTCTAAATTCAGTTTTATTTTTCTCTGGTAATATAAGTATTTTCTTTCTTAGCGAATATATAATCTCCCTTTGCCTATTTAACACATCATCATAATCAACCAAATGCTTTCGAATATCAAAGTTGTTGCCTTCAACTCGTTTTTGCGCTTTTTCTATTGAATTGGAAATAAATCTGTTTTCAATCGGTTGATCTTCCGGAACGCCCAATCTTTGCATCATATTTTTGACCCGGTCCGAGCCAAAGATTCGCATTAGATCATCTTCCATTGAAATATAAAACTGAGATGCGCCGGGATCACCCTGCCGACCTGATCGTCCACGGAGCTGATTGTCAATACGACGCGATTCATGCCTCTCAGTTCCGAGCACAAATAATCCGCCCAACTCTTTTACTTTTTCACTTTCTTCTTTTGTGGCAGAACTTCCGCCAAGCTTAATATCCACACCACGACCGGCCATATTTGTGGCCACGGTTACTGCGCCCACTTCACCGGCTTGCGAGAGAATCTGCGCTTCCTTGGCGTGCTGTTTTGCGTTTAGAAGTTCGTGCTCAACGCCCTGCTGTTGCAAAAAGGCAGAGAGTAATTCATTTTTTTCAATTGAAATCGTACCGACAAGAATCGGCTGGCCCGTTTCATGTATTTTTTTAATTTCCCGCGCCACAGCTTTGAACCTCCCAGCCTCTGTGGAATAAATTCGATCAGGTAAATCTTTTCGAACAATCGGTTTATTTGTCGGAATAATTGTTACGTCTAAACTGTAAATCTTGGCAAACTCTTCCGCTTCAGTTGCCGCGGTACCCGTCATACCGGATAATTTTGTATACATTCGAAAATAGTTTTGAATTGTAATTGTTGCAAGCGTCCGGGACTCTTTTCTAACTTCAACGCCTTCCTTGGCTTCAATGGCCTGATGCAACCCTTCAGAATATCGACGGCCCTGCATCATTCGTCCAGTAAACTCGTCGATAATCAGAACTTCGCCGTCTTTCACAACGTAGTCTCGATCTTTTTTGTAAATCGCATGCGCGCTCAGTGCTTGTTCCAAATGATGAACCATTTGAATTCCACCCTCTGTGTAAATATTTCCCATGCCCAAGATTTTTTCAATATTATCAATCCCGTCTTCCGTCAATGTTGTGGCTCGCATTTTTTCATCAATATTATAATCAACATTTTCTTTCAATTGCGGAACAAGGCGAGAAAATTTTTGGTAAAGCAGAGCAGACTCTTCGGCCGGAGCGGAAATAATCAGTGGAGTTCGAGCTTCATCAATCAAAACTGAATCAACTTCATCCACAATTGCAAAATGCTGTCCGCGCTGAACCTGCTGCTCCAGATTTGAAATCATATTGTCGCGCAGATAGTCAAAACCAAATTCACTGTTTGTACCGTAAGTGATATCTGCAGAATAAGCTTCTTTTCTGGTGCAAGACCGAAGATGAACCAGACGCTCGTCTTTTTGATTTTCATCGGTAAATTCCGGATCGTAAATCAGAGCCTGCTGATTGATCAGACAAGAAGTTTTGATACCAAGTAAATCATTGGCTGGTCCGTTCCAACCGCAATCACGCTGAGCCAAATAATCATTGACCGTAATCAAATGCGCGCCCTTTTGTTCCAGCGCGTTTAAATACAAAGATAAGCCGGCCACGTGAGTTTTACCTTCACCAGTTTTCATTTCTGCAATCTCGCCGCGATGAAGTACCACACCACAAACCAACTGTACGTCGTAATGTCGCACATTGATTGTTCGGCGATTTGCTTCTCGAACTGTGGCAAAAGCTTCAACCAAAACGTCTTCAAGTGTTTTTCCTGATTTAACCTGTTTTCGCAATTCCTCAGTTTTCTTTTTCAAGTCCGCATCAGAAAGTTTTTCAAATTCATCGCTGAGCGCATTAATCGCGTCAACTGTTGGTTGAATTTCTTCAACTACCTTCAGATTTGGATCTTTAAAAAATTTCTTGAATAATGCCATAAATATTTTGTGTAAAATTAAATAAAACATGCTCTTTTCAAAGCATTCAAAGACTGACTAAATTCTAACACTATTTATAATAAAAATCAACCCGAACTGGACACGACCTCCCCCAACCCCCTCCTTTAAAGGAGGGGGCTATAGTTGCGGTTAAAAGTCCTCCCCTTGGCAATGGGAGGATTTAGGAGGGGTCTTTCTCCAACTTGACAAACAATTTACATTATGCTAAATTTAAGCATTCTGAAGTTCATTGAAATTCAAATATTTTTGCTCAATTCGATTGATATCAAAATCAATAACAGGGAGGAAGTATGACCAATTTACCAGAATGGTTTTCAGACGATTTGGTTCGAAAAATCAAGGCCGGGATCTCAAGAGAATTTATTCTTTATGGAGACCTTTATGGCCTGTTTGCAAATCCCGATGAAGAAGAAAAAGCTGAAAAGCCGTATCTCGATCTCCAGGAATTTCTGGAGTGGGCTCTGAGCCAAAAAGAGATTACCGTTTTCTACAACATTGCCAGCGGGTTCACTTTTCCGTACCCGGCAATGGAAATTGCATTCAAGAAAATTGTCGGAATGGACGAAGATGACATCCAAAAGTATCAGCGCGATCCTGGAGTTTGCCTGATGCTACTGGAAAAACTTCTCAAGACAACTGCCAACGTGGCAGTTGTAATCACATCGCTCCAGACGCTCGCGCCAAATTCAGCCGGCGCAGCGACGATTCAGACTGAGAGAGCGAACATTGAGAGGATCAAGCTCTGGGCAAAAGACCGTGACATCAAGGAAAACGGCAACCTGATCATCATGACCACTGACCAGCTGATGCAGATTCACGAAGAACTGCGCAAGTCCGGCATTGGCATTGAGTCGATCATGATTGAGCCACCGACAGAAGAAGAGCGCCAGGCATTCATCGAGCTGATGACGCAGGGCGAGAAAAAACAGTTCGAAGCGGCAGACGATTTTGACGTGAAGGTGGCAGCCATTGCCTCGCAAGGGCTCAACCTGAGCCAGATCAAAAACGTTTTCAGATATTGCCAAATGAACCAGATTCCGATCACAAGAGACGAAATCAATAACCGGAAAATCGAAATTTTGCGAGCGGCTTACGGCGATGTTGCTGAAATCGTAGACCCAAGCATTCCGCTCGATGACGTTGGTGGACTCGATGAGATCAAGGATGATCAGCGCTATTTTCTGGAAGCTCTGCGTGAAGGCCGGATCGAGGAAGTTCCAAAGGGAGTTTTCCTTTGTGGCCCACCCGGAACCGGAAAAACCTTGCTTGCGGAGGCCGTGGCCTATGAGGCCGGAGTTCTGTGCTTCATTGCCAAATCCATTCGCGACAAATTCCTGGGCGTATCTGAAGCCAGGCAAGAGCGCTATCACTACCTGCTTCGGGCCAATGCTCCATGCATCGATGTCAATGATGAAATCGACCTCTCGTCCAGCAAACGCGGATCTGACAGCGGCGACCACGGTGTTTCCGCTCGGTTAATGCAAATGAAAATGACTTTTCTTTCTGATTCCAAAATCAGAGGGAAAATTCTGAGCTATTTTATGAGCAACCGGCCGGACAATGTTGACGCGGCCATGAAACGTAGCGGACGAATGGATGAGCGCTACGTCGTGCCCATGCCAACGGTTGAAGCCAGAAGTCAGATCTTTGCGATCATGTTCCGTAAATACAACAAGCTGGCAACTGACATCCAGGACTTCCTGCCTTTGGCAGAGTCGATCGGTGAGGTTTCCGGTGCGGACATCGAGGCGATTTGCCTTCGGGCGAACCGAAGAGTGAAAAGAGCCAAGGGAAAGATCATCACTCAGGCAGACATGCAGTTTGCCATTGACGATTTCATTCCCAGTGCCAGCCAGAAAGAGATCGACCACATGACCTTGATTGCGATTCTCGAATCGTCTTCCAGAGAAAGACTGCCGGAAAACGTTGATGAGATGGTGGCGGCAATCATTGAGCGTGGCCTGGTCGATGACCTGGCTGAGTACGCGCAAACTTTTGCGGATCGACGGATTGCCAAAATCGATCCGGAGTGGCTCAAAAACTTGAAAGTTGTAGATTTTTCAAACATGTTCGCTCCGACAGTTGCTCCGCTCTCAGATCTGGATGCAACGGTAGCGCTGGAGAAACTGGATAGAGATGATGAGAAAAGTCCTCCTTCAGAAGAACCTGCAGAAGAGGGGGGCGATGATGACAAAAAGTAAACCATACACCGGAGATCTCGATCCCGGTCTGCTGCCGAGAGACCGGCAACTGGTTTGTGAAGCGAAGAGTCCGATTGTGATTGTGATTGACATCACCAGCTCAATGGGAAAGCTGGCGGTGATATTCTTGAATGAGATGAGCCGGATTGCCAAACAAGTAGGAAACTATGTTGACAACCCGCAAATCAGTATTTGCGCGGTTGGCGACATCACCTGTGATCCCATCCCAATCCAGATCAGCGACTTTTCCAAGCCGCGAAATCTGGCATCCTGGGCACGAAGAATTTTGATCACACCTGAAGTGACCGGTGGACCGGATGATTTTCAGGAATCGTATGAAATGCCGGCCTACTATTACCTCGAAATGACTGAGCTGCCAAACGCAGAAACTCCGCTGATGATTTTCATCGGTGATGAGGCAATGCGTGGCAACTTGGATTCCAATGACCTGGAAAGACATTTTGGCGGACAGCGCCAGGATACCAGTGCTCGGCAGGTCTTTGCACTGCTTCAGGCAAAATTCAAGGAAAATCTTTTCCTGATTCACCGGCCTTGTCCGATCCAGGAAACTGACGAAGCAATTCTCAGGCAGTGGGGAAAGTTGATTGGCAAGGAGCGGCTGTTAACTCTGGCCGGTGACATGTCAACTGCTGACGTACTGCTCGGCATTGTTGCTTTGGTCCACGGCAAAAGCTTTGCCGAATATTCCGAAGACATGGCAGAGACCGGACAATCTGTAGCAAGAATCAAAGCCACATTCAAGGCGCTTGATTTTCTGCAACCGCTTTTCTCTGACGGCGCATCAACTGATGCCCCCAAGAAAAAACCGGCCAGGAAAACTGCGCCAAAAAAATCCGGTCCGGACGTTCTGGCTGTACCGGTCGAGAAAAAGAAAAAGAAGGCAAGGCCTTCTCAAAAACCGAAAGAGTCTGACGCATTCAGACTTTAATTCACCAGTTCAAAAAACCAAACCGTACGACCTCTCAGGTCTACGGTTTTTTTGTTTTCCACAACAACCCTCGACCTTTCCCCAAAATCATGCTAAACTACAATTGATTTTAACAAAGCCCTTCTTCGCTCCCCGTTTTGCGGAGAGCTTCAAAGGGCACAGGAGGATAAGATGCACTTTTTACAAGGAGCGACCCTGACCTGGGCAACGGTTTACTTGGTTTCAACCTTGATTTCATTGACCTGGTACTACATGCTCTGTCGCTTTGCAAAAAAAACAATGTCAAAGACTGCTTTGCTGATCATGATTGTGGTAATGCCATTTTACATAACCATCCCTTTCATCGCAATCGCCTTAGTAGTCGCCGCGATCTGTCCAGAACCAAATTTCTGGAAAAACTACAAGTACTACACCGTAGCCACAATCTACGACAGGGATCATGCCAATCAACTGTTTGGCGAGCGGAGTATTTTTCCGAAAGGTTACCTTGTGCAAAAGCTACAACGCTTTAAAATCAAATAGGCTAACGGTAAAACCGTAGCCTATTTTTATTTACTTTTACCTTTTACATTTTACCTAAAAACTATCCCCTTTCCTTATACTTCATAATCTCATTCTGAATCCCCTTCTTAGCCTCATTCACCGCCTTCATCACATCAGAATATTCTTTGCGGAATCGAAGTAGTTTTTTCGGCACACTGACATTCACTTCGCAAAAAAAGATATTGCCCTTGTTCTGATTGGCCTTTGTTTTCCCAACTTCAACATCAATCTGCTGAATGTTGTTGAAATACTTATCCAATCCTCCGAGCTTACTGTTCACATGAAGTTTGATCTGACCGGTCAACTCCATGTTTGTGGACTTCAAGTTGATTTTCATATTGTTTAATCACGAATCACGCGAATCAACGCGAATTAACTCGAATTATATTTGATTAATTACTATTGACAGATTATTAATTATTTACCATACTGGAACAATCGGTAATGGTGCTGAAAGTTTTAACCTTAACAAGGAGAAAAATCATGGCGACAGATGGACCAAAGCCTATGTTCGTAGTAAAAGATTCAGAGGCTTTCTCAAATCCATGGTTGACGTATTTTTATGGTCAATTTTTATGGGGACCAGACAGGGACAACGCATACCGATTTAGCGATCGGGAAAAAGCTTTGCAAACTGGCAAGGCGGCAATGCCATCGCTAAGCATGTCAAAGAGGGTTGTCGTAGAGCCAGCGTAATCCAGTTAGGGGCAATCGAAACCCGATTGCCTCTTTTTTATTGTAAAAAATCTTAATTATATATTACTATTGACAAATTATAAATTATCTGCTATATTAGAACAATCAGTGATAGTGCTGAGAGATCCAACCTTACAAAGGAGAAAATCATGGCGACAGATGGACCAGATCCGACACCGTGTGATATAGAGATTTTCAAGGAAGGTAAGCCCGTGGCTCTTTTGACCGGCAGTTCAAATGCTGTTGAAAACTGGGTAAAGGAAGTCGCCAGAACTGCAAACGCCCGCGTTGACTGGCATTACAGTGGCGGCGTTGCGCAGGTTCTTCATCTCGGAGACATGGACAGCCGTCGACGGGTTGAGAAGGCCATCATCGGTATGCCGAAAGACGAAAACCCCAGGGTCAGGCATCGTCTTCCGTCAGGTTCGGAAGGTCTCTATCGCAAGGGTGTGACAGTGGCGCCAAAGGGAGCCATTGCTTCTTCCATGGATCCCAACACGGGCGAAGCGACCTACATATAGTCGAGCCAGCCCAATAGGGACACACAGCAAAACCAGACTTACTTCCGCCAAGGCTCAGCTTTGGCGGTATTTTTTTTTAAAAAAGACAGAACACTAAAGCTTAGTAACTTTTTTGAGTTGTTTAATTAGATCACGCATACCATCTTCTCGCAGTTTTTTCAGCTTTTCGTCGCCGAAATGTCCCTGTTTGTATTTATTCATTAATTTTTCTAATAAAACCTCGTCACCAAGATCCAAAATAATCATAGCAACTGCCTGCTGTTTAGTTCTTTTCATAACCTTTTCGAGGTCTTCTGAGCTCAAAGCCTTGACCGTTTCAACGTCACCGGCAATAATTCTACTTTCTAATATTTCAAGTGGAATTGGCCCAAGGTCAATCTTCTCTCCGAATCCAAGTGATTTCATATTGTTTAATTATTTTATTAGTTACTATTGACTTAATTTTGACTGGATGATATATTTAATAATCAATATTTAGTGACAAAGAGGATGCACGTTTCACAATAGCACAGCAGGAGAATACAATGAACCATCAAACGTATTTCTTTCTCGGGATGGCCGCTCAGGCGGTTGCCGTATCGCTACTGCAAACAGCGGAGATACTCAACGTCACGCCGGGGCAACAAGGGCTGGCTGGACTATTCTTTGTTGCAACGGCAGCGATAACTACAATTATAGGAAAGCGATAACTACCATGACCTTAGCAAGTCTTTTAAACTGCTTTTTTTTATTTACAAAAAACTTAAAATTCTAACGAAGCTCCGCTCGCGCTAAACAACTCAACGACAAATCATCACCCTCTTTCACCATCTCAAGTATTGCACAATCTCCGAGCTTGATGTTCTTCCCTTTGCTCAAAACTTCTCGTACATAGGTACTAATAATTCCACCGTGAGAAATAATGGCAATTGTGTCATGATCCCTTTGCAAAAGATTTTCAAAAACTGCAGTTGCTCTTTTTGTAATCTCATCATAGCTTTCAGAGTCTGTAACATCATGATAGGTTTTGTCCTCAGAAATTTTTTCAAAATCAGCAGGATGTTGTTCTTTTGCTTCGGCTTTTGTAAGACCGGACAGCACACCGTAATTATTTCTTTCTCGTAGATCCTCAACCACTTCAACCGGAACTTTCAGCACTTCCTCAACTTCCTTTGCAGTTTCTCTAGCTCGTATTCTTGGGCTGACAAAAATAACTTCAATTCCTTTACCCTGAAGTTGCTCGGCTAATTCTCTGGATTGTTGTTTTCCCGCCTCGGTAAGATGATCATCATAATCACCGCCGTACCGATCCTCGATATCGCCGGTGGTTTCGCCGTGACGGATTAGGTAGATTTTCATAGAGTCATATTTACTTTTAACTTTTACATTTTACATTTAAACTATTTCAAAACCCCACATACTGAGCCTCCTTCCTCGAGCTCAACCCCAAACTTATCTTTAACCCCGTCATACAGCTATAACTTTAATATATTCGTTCAAAAATGCCTCAATTGCGTCAACAGTTGCTTTTTTTAATTTTGGATTACTCTCAGCCACCCATCTGGCAAAATTATATAACTCTTGATTATCAACTTTAACCCATCTTTTATTCGTATATAAAAAATAGAACAGAGTCGCTATGGCAATCCTTTTATTTCCATTCTGAAAAGGATGATTTTTAATCATTAAATAAAACAGAATTGAAGCCTTTCTTATTAACCCAGGATAAAGTTGCTTTCCACTAAAAACCTGAAAAGGTTGATCAATACAACGCTCAAGAACGTTATTATAACGGGTACCAAAATCCGGAATTGGCTCGGCCCAACTCATTGTTTCTTTTGCAAGACGATGAGCTGTATATTCTACATCTAAAATTGTAATTCGTTTAATTATCATACTTTATTCTTTTCCTAGCAATTTCAATGCCTCCCCGTATTCTTTCACAGTTTTTTCCACTGCTTTTTGTATAATAATCTTTTTCTCTTTTGATAAAGAGGTCAAACTCTTCCCTTGAATTATTTCATTTACATTATCCATAGAAATGGCATATGAATGTCCGATTTTTTCAGCGGGAATTTGCCCTTTTTGGATACGCTTAAAAACTGCAATTCGGCTAATACCAAGCATTTTACCTAATTCTGCAACAGAAACGTATTTTTTACTGGCTTTGTTTGTCATAAATATTTGTTAACCTTATTATACTTTAAGGTTAACAACTGTTAACCAAACTGTCAAGGATTATTTTTTAATTTTAAAATCCAACCAACTGCATCTCCTCCTCCAGCTCAACCCCAAACCTCTCCTTAACCTCCCGCTGAACGAACCACCGAAACGAGACGACATTAAGGATCTGTACGGCAGTAATCATGATAATCATCTTACCGACAAAGGAATTATTTTCTTTAATTTAAAATCTCTTCCAAAAGTTCTGGAAAAGCATCTGTCCCTAAATTACGATAACAGAAATGCCCATAATTCTCAAAATTTCTAATTTTAACATTATCAACATTGTTCTTAATTATCTCCAAACTTTCATGAATATCTTTATCATCATTAGTGCTATTAAATATCAAAAACTTCTCAGTTCTTGAAACAATATTAGAATCAATTTTAAATTCAAAAAAATTATTGTTTCTCGTGTTTTCTGGATCTAACCAAGGAGCAACCAGAATAACTTTTCCAATTTTAACATTTTTATTTTCAGATAACCATCGAATTAAAAATCCGCCACCACAAGAATGACCAACTAAAATCGTTTTTTCATTAATCACATTTTTCTCAAATTCCGATTTCCACAAGGAATAATCTGGAGCATAAGATTTAAACATTTCAGGAGTACAAGTTTCAATATCTTTTATTATTAACTGTTTTTGTAGCCATGGAATCCAATGACTATTGCTGGCAGAAGGATATTCATCTGAATAATATTCTTCTTTATCACAAGTACCATGTAAGATGATTGCGTTTTTCATAATATTTTGAAATCTTTATTATTTAAAAAGTAATCGGTATTTTGAGTTCCCTACTGTAAATTCCAGATTGATTTTGGAAATTTTAGATGTACGCTGTTATCGGATGTAATTTTTTATGGGCTCTTTACAGTTACCATTTGCCCTGATAAATAACCATGAAAAGTTGTCCCCTTGATTAATATCATAGGTAATTGTAAAAATAGCATGTTGACAAGAAATAAGTCTAACGGGAAGAAAATCCAGAAAAACAACGTGGAAAAGCTTAACGCGTAGAGAATGAGAAAAATTAATTTATTTTTTAGTGAGTACTCTTTTTTCCAATAGGTATCCACTATAATCATACCCAAACAGCGATTTTTATTAAAAAACAAAAATAGTAAATTGTAGATGAAGAATAGACCGATTATACAAATTTTTTTGGTAATAATATCCCATGGTGTCCAAATAAGTGGGATTGACAACAAAGCTACGACGACTAAATTTATAAGCGATGGTAGTGCTTTTTCAAATAAATTAGTTTTTTTCATAAAGGCCTATAAAAATTATTTCACATAACGTTTGCGTATGATCCACCTGTACTTGTATGTCGGATATATGCTGTTGTGCGATATAGCCAGAAACTTCTTTTCCTTGCCTTTTTGACAATCTATTTTAATTCGCTTAATTCATTTTTTGCTTCCTTATTCTGATCTTCTAAATCTTTGATTCGGCGATCTCTTTCTTTGATCCATGCTTGAAGTAGTTCAGTAGCTTTTTCTTTGTTTATTATAGAAACTTCTTGTTCGTCATCGTCATAGTTAGCAGTAACTTCTCTATGTAACCACAAATTATCACAGAAGTTGAAAAATTTGTTTGGTTATATCTCCCATTTTACTGGCGTCATGTTTTAGCTCTTCCAGGTTAGCCCATTCGGGAGACACTTCCTCTTCTGAACAATTAATTAGTTGGTCTGAAAGGGATTGGCACTTATAATAAAAACAGATTTTGTGATAAGCTATGTCGCGCAGATCATTATATAAAAAACATTCTTTAGTGCAAAGTAAATCGTTAACCTCTACTTCAATACCCGTTTCTTCTCGAATTTCTCTTTTTAAAGCTTTTTTGATAGTTTCGCCAATTTCAATCGCTCCACCTGGTAAAATTATTCTACCTTTCTTTGTCTTTACAATTAATATATTTTCTTCCTTGGGGATAATGCCATAGACAGTCGGTCTGAAAACAAATTTTTCTTTTGGCAATTGGACTATTTGCCCACTAATTGAAGTACATTCAATCATATTATGTTAATTATTTAAATTTATTTTTTAATTTTAATTTTGACTGTGGTTTTACCCCGCAAACGGGGTCCCGGTACGCGGGACATTTTGCATTTTTCATTTAAAAACCAACATACTGCACCTCCTCCTCCAGCTTAACCCCAAACTTATCTTTAACTGTTCGCTGAACGAACCACCGAAACGAGACGACAATATTGACGACGCGTAGCGCAACTACATATGCTGTGTTGGCGAATATTCTCAGTTTACTAATTAAACAGGCTTTACATATTCTCTAAATATAATATGGTCTGGCTCTATACCCAAGGAAATCGCAAAATCTTCATAATCTTGTCTGGATTTCGAGGCAACATTATCTGACTCAAAATTAATAACAAAACTCACATGAGTATCAATTCCTAAATCCTGACACTCTCTTATAAATTCCAATAATTTATCAAAAGCATTTTTATACTTAGGCTTGCATAAATTTCTATATTCTTCTTCATCAGTAGCATTAAGTGATATTCTTATTTCATCAAGTCCAGCTTCTTTTAATAATTTGGCCGAATCTTTATCAGGGTGTATACATTTAGCTAATCCATTAGTATCCAACCTGGTTTTTTTATCATATTTCTCTTTTATTTGCTTTATTACTTCTGCAACTTTTTGTAGATGTATCAAGGGTTCTCCTAAACCAATGATAGCAACTTCTTGGTCATCATCTCTCATTTCAGATTCAAGAGCCTGCATCACTTGTTCAGTACTTGGTGATTTTTTTAAGTGAAGTGATGTTCCAGCTTTTTGTTCATAGATATTGGGTTTTCCTACATCTTCTTGAGTTCTCGGTCTAGAGCAGAATTCACAATCATTTACACATTTATAATTATCAACCAGATTTACATAGACAATGTTTCCGGGATATATAGGAGTTTCAAATCTATAGGCTATTTTTCCCTCACCAGCTTTAGCAGGCTCTTGTTGTTCGGGTGTTATTTTTGGTTGATCAAAATTTTCCATATTTTAATTTATAATTATTGATTGTTTCCGATAACGTCCTTTTATATGAACTCAAAACCCCACATACTGTACCTCCTCCTCCAGCTCAACCCCAAACTTATCTTTAACTGTTTTCTGAACAAGTTCAATCAAATCTTTAACATCTTTTGCAGTAGCATGATCAAAATTCAAAATAAAATTCGCATGCTTGTCGGAAATCATGGCGCCACCAAGTTTTTTTCCTTTTAACCCAGCTTCGTCAATGAACTTTCCAGCCGGAAGTTTGCCTTTGATCTCCCATTCCTGATATTTTTCCAATTCCGGTGTGTAAATAAAATTTTTGAATGAACAGCCGGCACTCGGACAATCAAGAGGTTGCTTTGCCAATCGCTCCTGCCATTCTTTTTTAATTTGTTCTAATTTTTCACTTGCATTTTCATCTTTTTCCAATCCAAATTTAATCTCAGCAATTATCCAATTTTTATTTTTCTTAAAAATGCTGTCACGATACCCAAATCCACATTCTTCTTTTGTCAAAATCTTGAGATTGATTTCATGATCATCCTGACAAATTATTTCTACCGATTCTACAAAGTCGCCAACGCCTTTTCCATACGCACCCGCATTGCCGTAAATCGCGCCACCGACTGTGCCGGGAATATTGGCTGCAAACTCGAGACCACCAAGTCCGGACTGAACAGTTTTGTTTATAAAACCGCCGAGTGAACTGCCGGCAAAAACTGTGACTTGATTTTCTTTGATCTCAGGCTCTGTTGATTCCAGTTTGATTACCAATCCGTCAAAGCCATTATCTGAAACTAAAATATTACTGCCACCGCCCTTGATAAAATACGGTAACTTAAACTCATCAGCCGCTTTTACCGCCTGGAATAAATCTACCTTATTATTGACTTTAACAAAAAATTTGGCCGGGCCGCCAATTTTAAAAGTAGTGTATTTCGCGAGGGGCTCATTTTCCAAAACCTCAAGTCCTATTTTTTCCGATAATTGTTGTTTCATAGCGTCATTATAGCACAATTTCAAGATTAATCAAATTTCACTTTTACGCTTGTTTTACCTTTTTTTTCATAACCTTTGGCGGTTTGAACTCTCGAAACCTGTCCGGCCAGTGTACCTGAAGAGCGGGCCAGCTTTTTCTTTTGCTGTTTTTTTAGACGTCCTTTTTTTCGTGTTAACTCCTCCATATAATAATGCGAATTAAAAAACAATGCGAATATTGCGAATATGCGAATAGTCAACGCTTTGCCATTGAGTTGAGAACTCTTTTGGGTGCTAAATATTCGCTTTGGAAATTAACTAATATTCCTAATTTCAAATTCAATGCTTTTAGATATCGACGAAGCTGATAATAATCTTCACGAGTCAGAATTTTTTTTGTCTTAAGCTCCACAACAACCTTACCTTCGATCAAAAAATCAACTCTGTTGCGTCCGGGCTTTTCATTTTCAAACAATGGCGGAACAACCTTTTCTCGCTCATACTTATACCCGTTTTTCATTAAAAATTGCTCAAACAAATCTCCCACTTGTTTTTCATTGCAATACTTTCCAAGTTCATTATGTACTTTGAATAACAACCCGTTAATTTCGTAGGACAATTGCTTATGTATTATTTTATTATCCTCCATATAATAATGCGAATTAAAAGTTATGCGAATTAAAAACTATGCGAATGTTGCGAATATGCGAATAAAACGGAACGTTTCCCAGCTGCAGCTATTCGCATATTCGCAGCATTCGCATGCAAGCATATTCGCATTATATCTTCTCCACTATCTTATAAACATCCCCAGCCCCCATTACCAAGACTACGTCTTCATCTTTTATAGTGGATTTAGCCTTTACTCTCGCCTCCATCAAATCCTCAGCATATTCGATCTGCTTGTTCGGCTTTTCTTTGCTCATGATTGAAACTAAATCTTGCGAGCTGATTTTTTGTCCTTCTTCTCGACCTTCAACATCATAAATTTCTGGCATAATAACGACATCCGCCAAATCAAAACTTTTTACAAAATCATCGAACAGTTTTTGGGTTCGGTCTCGCTGGTGTGGCTGAAAAACTGCAACAATTCTTCGGCCAGGCATAAACTCACGAACAGCCTTGATCGTTTCCTGAATAGCGGTCGGATGATGAGCGTAATCTGAAATAACTGTGTATTTTTCATTTTTTATAATTTCAAACCGGCGCCAAATTCCCTTGAATTCTCGTAGCGCATCTTTTACCACGCCAATCGGGATATTCAAAGTCAGGGCATAGCCAATGGCAGCTAAAGCATTATAAATATTAAAATCACCAGGAACATTCAGCTCAAACTCACCCAAATCCTGGCCATAATAAATTACATTAAAAAGTTGCTTGGCCGGAAGTTTGCGAATGTTGTCCGCCCAAACATCTGCGCCGTGAATTAATCCGAACTTCACGATTTTGCATTTTGGTAAATTCAGTTTACGAATATTCACATCGTCATTATTCAAAACCAACAAATTATCTTCTAAGCGTAGCCCATTTACATACTGCTGAAAGGTCTGAACAATATGATTCAAGTCTTTGTAAAAATCCAAATGATCTTCCTCAATATTAGTCAGAATAATTGTCTGCGATTTCAAAAGCAACATGTGCGCCCGATACTCGCAAGCCTCAACAACCAGCAAATCAGATTTCCCGCAATGGAAATTATTATCAAGCTTATCAAAACATGAGCCGAGGATCACGCTTGGATCTTTGTCGGCTTTTAATAAAATTGCGGCCAACATAGCGGTAGTGGAAGACTTACCATTGGTTCCGGAAACTGCCACTGTATTGTAATCGCGACTGATCTCGCCAAGAACTTCAAAATAACTTTTCTGAACAATCTTTAATTCCTTCGCTTTTTGTCTTTCCGGGTTTTCCGACGGGACCGCTGATGAATAAACAAATAAATCGTTTGCATAAGTTACGTTCTCTGCTTTTTGATCATAATAAATCTTAATGCCGATCTTTTCCAGGGCTTCGGTTACTTCAGACTTCTCTGCGTCGGATCCCACAACCTCAATTCCTTTGCAAACAAAAAATCGCGCCAGGGCTGAAACACCGATGCCGCCGATACCACTAATGTATATCTTTTTAATGTTTTCCAAATTCATAGTATCAATTTTATAATCAGTTCGTTAATACTTTTACCCCGCACTATAACTCCCCATACCATTCCTTCGTCAGGTACGGGGCAAGCCTACGTCGTTAAGTGCAGGGCAAGCATTTTACATTTTACCTATTAACTATTTCTATTCTACCCTAAACTAAACATTATTTCAACCATGAAGTACATACTCGTGCCTCGCATGACTTTACGGTAAACTAAAAAAGCGCCCTTGTTGCAAAGGCGCGATTTACTTCTAATTTACAACTCGAATGGGAAAAACGAGCAATGGATCAACTGCGTGACCGCAGTCAACCATGATTTTGACAAGTTTTTCCAAATCAAGTTTGTATTTATTAACCAGACCGATAACTTTCTCGCGCACCGCAGCACAGCTGTTGTCCCTCCGACAATCCAGTGCCATCACCTGGAGACAGATCATCTCCGCGGCCAGCGTTTTGTCATGATCAGACAAATCATACTCAACCGCGAGCTCCAACGCTCTTTCCGGATTTTTTCCGGCATGAATTTCCCGAGCGAAAAAGTTCTTGATATCGTTTTGTGTTATCAGCTCTCCATCGACTTTCGGCTGACCAATCTGACTGATTTCAGGCAACTTTCGCTTGGTATCATTTCTGTCCAGATATTCCCTGACAATTGACTGCAACGCTTCGATTGTCATCTCACAATGATCGATAAGACCGACAATCTTCTCCTTGGGCATTTCATCCTTAACCATCTTTATGAGCAACAACCTGCATTGACCGAGAACGACCTGACGGTCAAGTTTCTGGTCTTCAACATAGGTTTTGCACGCTTCATAGTCTCCGGCCTCCAGCAATCGACTCAACCCTTGCACCGCAACCGGGGCAGGCAACTTTGACGGTTTTGACTCAACCTCTACTCTACAACTCACAAACAGACAACATGCCACTATCAACCACAGATACTTCATCTTGCTCCTCCTCTGGTTTTAGATTGTTTAGATCCCTTCTTATTTTGATAAGCTCACTATTTGCTTTTTCACGCAAGGTTTCAATGATAAAAAGAATCACTTTGTATTTATGAACTTCCGGATAAGCGCACTTACCGCGAGAATAATTTTTTTGCTCAATTCGATCTGCTTTTAATTGAACCTGCTCGTAAAAATTTCCAGAAAATTCCAGAAAGCTGCTCCAGTTTGATTTTGCCAAAAGTAGCGCTTTCGCCTTTTCGTCAGGCGTAACCTCGGCAAAACAGTGTTCGAATAGATCGTCATTTTCCATGAGAATGCTAACAGCTCGGTCATTTGCCAAAACCGCTTCTTCAAAATAGGTATGAAGCAGAATCAACGCCGCATCAACTTCCCGATCATAAATGACTCGGTCCAATCCGATTCGCAGTTCAAATTTGGCCTTGCTTTTCGCGCGAGTCTGAGCTTCAGCAACAGGCGCTGAAAAACAGAGCAGGCCGATCATTAAAAACAAGAATGCCAGCATTCCCAAAACAAAGTAAAATGTCGAGAATGACAGCGGACTAAAACTCATTTCCAGGCGATAATGCATACGCTGCTGCCGTTCACTTCGGCTAAACTGAAAAGCCTTGCCAAATGTATTCATGTCGACCCCCTGCGTTGTAAATGAACTTAATGTCACAATTTAGAACAATATTAATATCTTGTCAACCCTTCGGTAATATGGTTAATAAAAAAACTTCGCTCTGAACTATGTCAAAACGAAGTTACTTTCAGATACTATTTGTCAGCGGTTTCCAGAATTTCAAGCCGTACTCTCAATTCTTCTCTCCTTTCTCCAGCAATACGCATCAAGTCGTTCTGGATATTGAAGAGCACGAAAGATTTTCCACCCAACTTGGCCGTCATCTTTTTGTACTCATTGATCGACAAACCATCAGGTATTTTACTTCGACAAGCATCGCCGATGCTCTTGGCAAATCGTTCATATGCCGTGTTGCTCAGGAAATCCGCGTACAGGTCCCAACAGCGCAGGGCGAACTCCAATGAATGTTTTGTCTGATGGATTTCCATGGCGTCAATGGTATAAGCCATGCAACCCTCATAGTCACGGTACATCCGTTCTCGCAACTGAGTCAGCTCAGCCTCGATTACCGGCTGGTCACTGCCCAGATTCAATTCAACCTTGGCCGGCCTCTCCTGGGCGGTCAAGACAGGCACGTACAAGAAATTGCACAGAGCGACAATTGCCGCAAAGAGCAAGACGCCAAAAACTGCAATGGCAATTTGCTTTGTAAGTGGCATTGGATCGATCAGCAAAGCGTCAGGTCCAAGTCCAAGATTTTCCCTCTGCAAATACGCCACATCCTGCGCGCGCTCTCGGCGCCACTGCGTCCTCTTGCCAGCGTGCAAAAGTTCTCTTCTTCTGTCTGCCAAATAATGAATGTTGCGGTCCGTCATGTTTTCCTCCTTCAAGGAACAGTTAAGAGCACAAAATACCTTTGGAACAATTAAATATATGTTATATCTTTACATTTGTCAAGTGAGAAAAAAGAAGCGCTCAATGAGCGCTTTTCGTTTTTTTTTACACAGCCTATCGCTCTTCTCTTGGATAGACCAGTCCTTGCTCGATCATAGCCTTAAGTGCTTTTCCCACAGCGTGCTGATCAAACATGACTTCGATACTGAGCAGAGCTCCACGAAGGAAAGCTGCAATTTCGTTGATTGTTTTGCCTTCGCAAACCGTAAAATCTCGAAATGAACTACCAATTTTGTAAAATTCCCGAGAAACATGCTCTAGCGTGAATCTGAGTTTTCCGTCCTTAGCTGGAGGGAGCATTCTGATTTCCAGAGTTCTGTTTGGGTGCATTTCTCGTACTTGAACACCAATAGTCCCAAGTTTCCTTTCGGCCATAATTACCTCCTTTATGGCTGCTTTCCTTGTCCTGAACACTTCTCATGATATTATCAAACGTGTGTGTTATTGTCAATAGCTTTTTTATAATTTTACTTAAGCTCCGCAACTGTCACTATATTCAAACCTCTGAGCCACGAACTTTGCTTCCCCGGCTGGTCCGGGTCATTCTTGGCGCTGTAATAATTTGTGGTAATTTTAAATCCGTTCTTTTTTAAAAGCCGTTTGATTTCTCCCCGCATAAATGCGTAATAATAAAGCGGAACGTCAACGCCTGTAGTTTTCCAATGAGTGGTAACTCCACGCTGTCCAAATAGAATTTTAATCAGAGGAATATTCTTCCAAATTGATTTTAGATTATCACGATTCCAAAGATTCCAGTTCACCATCAGCAATTTCCCACCGGGTTTCAGAACCTTTCTTACGTTTTTTAATACTTGCGCCTGCTTTTCTTTTGGAAAATGATTTAGAACTGCAATCATAAAAACTGCGTCCATTGAATTCTCTGGCAAGTTCAAGTCTAGCGCATCCATCACCTCAAACTTATTTTCAGGATAAGCTTTTTGCGCCTGGTCAATTAATCCTTCACTGTTATCAATGCCCAAGTATCCACCACTTTTGACTTTTGACTCTAGACTCTTGACTAACCGCCCATTCCCACATCCAACGTCCAGCACTTTATCTCCCGACTTAACATGACCAACGAGAAAACCAATATCACCCCAAACATAACCACGAGTGCTGGAAAAAAGTTCCGCAATCTTGTTGTAACTTTGCTTGTTTTGCTCGATATGATCCATAGTTGAAATATTGTCCGTTTTGTGCTATTATAGTAATGATGTTCTAAATCTATAAAACAATTTCTACCCCACTTCTAGTGGGCTCAACCTGCTAGTGGTTTGAGTGACTAGAAGCCTGCCTGCCGGCAGGCAGGTCAGGCAGAAATTTATCCTACTATTATATGCCAAATTCCAGAAAACTTCAAGTCCTGATTATCGCTCTCATTATTGCATTTTTACCAAGCTTAGTAAATGCGGCCCACAGCGGAAAAATTTACCTGCAAGTGGAACAAAACGGCGAAGCCTGGTATGTCAGTCCAGCTGATAACAATCGATATTATCTGGGACGGCCGGATGATGCTTTTGATATAATGAGAAATCTCGGCCTGGGAATTACTAATGCAAATATTGCCGAAATCCCAATTGGTCTTGTTGATTCTCCTGGTAACGATGATGACAACGACGGCCTCTTGAATGATCTCGAAATCGCCATCGGAACTGACGTCGCGAATCCTGATACTGATGAAGATGATTTTTCTGACAAATCTGAAATTTTAAACTGGTTTAATCCAAACGGACCCGGAGAATTGACAGTTAACACCGGATTGATAAACAGTTTAAAAGGAAAAATACTTTTGCAAGTGGAAAAGAACGGCGAAGCTTGGTATTTGAATCCAGCTGACAGTAAACGTTATTTTCTCGGCCGACCACAAAACGCTTTTGATATTATGAGAACTCTGGGCGTGGGAATTTCTGATTCAAATCTAGCAGTAATCCCTTCGAACTACGTAAAAAGTGATTTCAAAGTAGCAAGCCATTATGAATTAGAAGCTCCAAGTAGCTGGTCTATTGCACAATCAGTAACGGACGATGAAAAATACGAAGGCAAAACAATTATTCATGATGTCAAGATTCAACCATCAACAGCGTCCGGTTATTTGGAAATATTTGTTCTGGAGGACAATAAAGATCTCACGCTGAACAGTTTTGAAGTTAGCTCTGTGAAAAATGCGAAAAAAGACTCAACAACTGATTTTTTGCTTGGTATAAAGCCCGGAAAAAAACAAAGATTTACTTATAGCACAAGCTTTACCAGCAAAGATATTCAGATAAGCAAAGGCGCTGATCTTTATGTTGATATCATGATTTCCACAAAAAAATTCATTCACTTGCACATGATGATTTATAATGAAAGCGATATTGAAATTTATGAAAAATACCTAGATACAATTGTAAAAGACTTAAAAATTGTTTACTGAGGACAACAGGGCTAAACAAGGCTATACAAGGCGACAAGTCGAAATAAGGCAATAAGGCTAAACAAGAAAACAGGGCGGGAGGCTTCATATTAAACCGCTCTCTTGTATCTCCTTATAGATTTTATGAATAATTTAAATGAAAAAAATTTAGGCGGTCACACAAAAATGATTGTTTGGCAAAGCATTGAACAACTTGATGATATTGTTCAAGAAATTCTACAATGTATTCCAAAAACTAAATATAAAATATATAATCAGATAGAAAGTTCAAATGATTCTGTCGCTGCAAATTTTGTTGAAGGATATTATGCAGGCTCTTTGGGTGAGTACATAAAATTCTTAAAATATAGCAGGCGCTCATGTGCTGAGGTCTTTGCGCGTAGCAGAAGAGTTTACAAACATAAATATTTCGAAGAAAAGTTGTATCTAAAGTTTGAGGAGCGATGTGTAAAGACTATGTATTTAATTGATAGGACCAGACAAGCACTTGAAAAAAAACGCCTCCAATCGTGATCTACTATTACCTAAACCCATGTTTTCCTGTTACGCCATGTCTTGCCCTGTCTAGCCTTGTTTAGCCCTATTTTTATGCAAGTTTCTAAACAATTACTTTTTAAATTAGCAAGCTTAAAGGTCAAGAACGCCAATCGGCTGAACAAAACCAAGCGCAAATTTGCTAATAATCATAAGATCGGCATGGTTTCCAATGCCGAACTTTTGAATTTATACCGAAAACTACTTAAACAAAAGAAAATAAAACAAAACAATGAACTGGAAAAACTTTTGCAAAAAAGAAAAATCCGCACTCTGTCTGGAGTGGCGCCGGTGGCAGTTTTGACCAAGCCATATAAATGTCCTGGCAAATGCGCTTATTGTCCTGATGAGAAAAATATGCCCAAGAGTTATCTTTCCAACGAGCCGGCCGTGATGCGGGCGATCTTAACCAAATTCGATCCATTTACGCAGGTTCAAGTTCGAATCAACGCACTAGAAAATAACGGTCATGCCACAGATAAAATCGAACTTATTATTATGGGCGGGACTTGGTCCTGTTTTCCCCGCCAATACCAGAGCTGGTTTGTTAAGCGTTGCTTCGACGCATGCAATTGTAATCGCAAAAACGCAAAAACGCTCGCAAAAGCGCAAAAAATAAATGAAAAAGCCAAGCACAGAATTGTGGCTTTGACTCTGGAAACCCGACCGGATTATATTGACGAGAAGGAAATTAAATACTGGCGCGGACTTGGCGCAACCAAAGTTGAGCTTGGCGTGCAAATTGCGGATGACAAAATTTTGAAACTAAATAAACGCGGGCACGGAGTTGATAAAATAATTGAGGCCACAAAATTATTTAAGCAGGCTGGATTCAAAGTCGCCTACCACTTGATGCCAAACCTTCCCGGCGCCACTCCGGCAAAAGATTTAAAAAATTTCCAGAAACTTTTTACAAACCAGGATTTTCAGCCCGATCTGATCAAAATATACCCAACAGTTGTGACAAAAAACTCCCTGATTTTCAAATGGTGGAAACAGGGCAAATATAAACCCTACACAGACAAGAAACTTCTGGATTTACTTTTCAAATTGAAGTTATCCACACCCGAATATGTGCGAATTATTCGCCTAATTCGTGATATTCCAAAAGAAAGCATTGAAGCCGGCAATCTGGTCAGCAATTTGCGAGAAACATTGCAGACCAAGCTCAAAGCTGAAGGGAAATGGTGCAAATGCATCCGCTGTCGTGAAGCGCGCGAAGACATTAATAATCTAAAGCAGGCAAAATTATTTACAAAAAAATATCTGGCGTCAGATGCTGATGAATATTTCCTACAATTTGCTTCGCCAAACAAAAAAAAGCTCTACGCCTTTCTCAGACTTCGCTTACCCAAAAAATCAGAGAAGAATTTTATTTCGGAAATTCAGGACTGCGCCATGATCCGCGAAGTTCACACTTATGGACGCTTGATGCCGCTTGGACAAGAAAACAAAAAATCAAAAAAACAAGAAATTAAAGGAATTCAACATGAAGGGTTAGGGACAAAATTAACTAAACAAGCTGAAGAGCTGGCCAAGAAAAAAGGATTTACAAAAATTGCGGTAATTTCTGGCGTTGGAGTACGCGGATTTTATCGAAAATTAGGATATAAACTTGAAGGAACGTATATGGTGAAGGATTTGTAAAGATTTCCCCCGTAGGGAACGGTCGCGACCGTTCCCTACGGGGAATCAATTTGTCAAAATCCATAAAATAAGGTAAAATTTCAATTGAACAATATTCATTATATGAAAACATACTCATCAGGCTCACAATATTCCAGAAGCCGAAGTTATTACAAAAAACCTTTTCGCAAAACAAAGGGTTTTTACATTTTGCTAGTTATCGTTTTGATCGTTGCTGGATTTATTTACTGGTCAATTACAAATACTGATCAGGAAAATAACGGAGATCAAAAATATTCTGACCAAAACGGCGCACCGATCATGGCGGCCAAAGTTACCTTTGTTGACGGAGAATTGAAGCTAAAAGCCAAAGATGAACCATGGCAAGAGATTGCAGCAGACTATCAAGTCCAACTCAATGACGAAATCAAAACCGGAGCTGATTCAAAAGCAATAATTGAACTTCCGGACAAAAGTATCATTCGAATAGCCAAGAACACTGAATTGAAAATTACCCAAATGGGCATGGCAGACGTCATGATTGAACAAACAAGCGGAACCGTCTTCCATCGAGTAAATGACAAATCAACTGCAATTTACCGCGTAAAAAACGGAGATATTGAGATGACCGCGCTCGGAACCGCTTTTAATGTCCTGGCCAGCTCACAATTGACATATCTAACCGTCACGGAAAATAAAGTTAAAGTAAAAATTTTCGATGGCGAAGATATCGTGAACATGCGTACTATTGAATCCGGAACAAAAGCAACAATCAATTCAACACAAGATCTGGATGAAATGATCAAAACTACAGAAACATCCCTTGGCGATCTGATTGATGATGACTGGTACGCTTGGAACCTACAAAAAGATCGAGATAAAGAATTTTTTCTGGGAATTTTCGAGCAAGCGGTCAAGCTTGTAATCAGTGACCCTGCAAATTCAGAAATGACCGTTGACGAAGACAAAATTACAATCAAGGGCCATACAGATCCCGGAGCTGAAATATTTATGTCCGGTCATGAACTTGATAACAACAATGGCACATTTGAAACTGAATATCTCTTGGGTCCTGGAGAAAATGAAATTGAAATTATGGTCAAAATTGGCAAGAATAAAAATAAAAAAACTCTGCTGATAACCTCAACAAAAGAAAAAATGGTCATTGACCTCTCCGGAGAAATTGATGATGATAATAAAGTTACTTTGACATGGGAAACGGAAAACATTGATGATACGCAGGAATTTAAGATACTCAAAGGGAGCTCAGAAAGCCCAACCTATCCTGATGCACCTTATCACTCCGTCGATAACAAAACATTCACAGACAGCTGGACCAGCCTTGCTGACGGTGAGTATTTTTTCCGCGTTTGCGCACTTTCGAGTGAAAGTAAATGTCTCACTTACAGTGAAGACTATGAGGTTACCGTTGGTAATCCTGAACAAAAAGATTCAGTCAGCGGTACTATGGATTTATCTGTTGCCCTAAATAACGACCAAGTTAATTTGAACTGGAGCACCAGCACTGATCTCAACACTTCCGAAGGATTCAAAACTGTAATTTCGCAAACTGAGAACCCTGCTTTTCCTGGAAACTCTTATCATACTCTAACCAGCAATGAGAGGAGCGATATCTGGAAAAACATGGCACCAGGAACCTATCATTTCCGGGTTTGTTTACTAAAAAACAACCAATGCATTATATATAGCAATGATGCCACCATTGAAGCTAAACCTGCCGGCTCAATCCAGCTCTTGGGTTCAGCTCAAAAAGGACGGATCGATTTGACCTGGGAAATAAGTGGTCTTGAGATCGACAAAGGATTCAAAGTTATCATGGCCGAACAGTCAGGTGTTATCTTTCCTGGCAAAACTCACCATTTGATTACCACCGCAGCAGCGCGAGCCGACAGCTGGGTAAATCTTGAAACCGGTAAAACATATTATTTCAAAATCTGTAAAAATAATGGTAGCAGTTGCGGGACTTACAGCAATGAAGTTGTAGTTACATTTCAGTAAAACATTAAAGCATTAAAGCAATATAACAAAATAACAGTACAGCAATATAATTCTATGTTAACAAATCTATCACAAAACGATCCTAAAATCGCTAAAGCCATTAAAAATGAATTAAACCGGCAACAAAATGTAATTGAATTAATTCCATCAGAAAATTTTGTTTCCACCGCAGTCCTCGAAGCGCTGGGCAGTGTTTTGACCAATAAATATTCCGAAGGCTATCCTGGCAACCGTTATTACGGTGGCACAGAAAATGTGGATATTGTGGAACAGTTGGCCATTGATCGAGCCAAACAACTTTTTGGAGCGGAGCATGTCAATGTGCAGTCACTCTCCGGTGCACCGGCAAATATCGCAGCTTACTTTGCAATTTTGAAACCGGGCGATACAATACTCGGAATGGATCTCAGTCACGGCGGTCATCTTACTCACGGCCATCCTGTAACTTCCATGTCAAAAATCTTTAATTTTATTCGTTACAAAACTGACAAAGAGACCGGTCTGATTGATTATGACAATTTATTACAAATGGCAAAAGAACATCAGCCAAAATTAATCCTGGTCGGCTACTCAGCTTACTCACGAGAAATTGATTATCAAAAGGTCAAGGAAATCGCCGATGAAGTTGGAGCCCTAACCATGGCCGACATTGCTCACATCGCTGGAATTATCGCTGGCGGAAAAATGAACAATCCAGTACTCCTCTTTGACATCGTAACCACCACAACGCACAAAACTCTGCGTGGGCCAAGGGGCGGGATGATTATGTGCAAAGAAAAATGGGCCAGCCAAGTAGACAAGGCTGTGTTCCCAGGATTGCAGGGCGGACCACACGAACATAATATCGCGGCCAAAGCGGTGGCGTTCAAAGAAGCGCTTCAGCCTGAATTCAAGGAATACGCAGGACAAATTTTGAAAAATGCCAAAGCATTAGAAAATAAATTAAAAGAACACAATTTTGAAATCATGTTTGTTACCACGGAAAACCATTTACTTCTTATTGATGTCACAAATAAAAACTTAACAGGAAAACAGGCTCAAGACCTACTTGATAAAGTCGGAATTACTTGCAATAAAAACATGATCCCTGATGATCCGAGAAAACCAATGGATCCGTCCGGAATTCGACTGGGGACTCCAGCCATGACAACCAGAGGGTTCAAAGAAGCGGAATTTGAACTTGTCGGCGACTTTATCACCCAAACTTTGGAAAATCCAGAAGATGATGCTCTGCATCAACAAATCAAGCAGGAAATCCTTGAATTAACAGGAAAATTTCCGTTATACCCAGAACTAAATTAATATTCGCATTATTCGCGATTCGCAACATTCGCATTTCAATTATTAATATTCGCATAATATATATGCCAGATAAAATCATTGACGGCAAAGAACTAAGCCGTAAATTCTTACAAAAAATCAAAGAACAAGCCCGAGAACTTGATTCCAAGCCAGGCCTGGCCGCTGTTTTGATTGGCGATGATCCCAGCTCTCACCTGTACGTAAAACTAAAAAGATACGCCTGTGACGAATGTGAAATCAATTTCCACAAATATGTATTCGAAGATAACCAGACAGATGAAGATATAATCAACTGCATTGAATTTTTGAATAAAGACCCAGAAACAACCGGAGTCATAGTTCAACTCCCATTACCGGAAAAATATAATACGGAAAAAATCATTGCGGCTCTTGATTATAGAAAAGACATTGACGGCTTTCATCCAAAAAATCAGGAAAGTATGAAAAAATGCGATTATAAAATAATGCCACCGTTACCTTTGGCAATTATTGAACTTGTAAACTCAACCAAAGAAATAATTGAAAATAAAAACATTGTTGTGCTTTGTAATCATAAACTGTTTGGCGATCCATTCAATTGTCATTGGGCAAAAAACAATACTGTTAATATTCTTACCCTGGAAGATTTAGGTTGGAAGAAAAAAGTTGCGCAGGCTGATATTTTAATTGTCGCAATTGGTTGCGTACAACTAATTACCTCAGACATGATTAAACAAGATGCAATTATTATCGACGTTGGTATCAATCAGCTGGGAGACATTGTTGTTGGAGATGTTGATTTCGGTGGAGTACTGAAAAAAGCAAAATTTATCACGCCGGTTCCGGGAGGCGTCGGGCCGATGACCATTGCGATGTTACTACAAAATCTAATTGAACTAAAAAAAATAAACCGAACCTAATAGAGGCTCGGTCTTTGATGCTTTGTGTACTCCACTTTCTGGACTGTTTCAGTCAGTTTAATCTATCCATCGCCCTCCTTCATTTCAGTGGTACCTATATTCTAGCATAATTAGCCAAAAATTCAAATATTTGATTATTTTTTTTACCTACTTTCGATCCACAACTTATACACGCTTTATCAACTTGTGCATTCACGTTAAATGTAATAAGATAAAATAGTACAAAGTCTAGAGTCAAAAGTCAAAAGTTGTAAATTAACTCTAGACTATTGACTCAAGACTCAAGACTTTATGTCCGAACTCGATAAAACTAAATTACCGCCACAAAACCTTGAAGCTGAGCAATCTTTGCTTGGTTCTCTTTTGATTGACAAAAATGCCTTTGATCGGGTAGCTGATATTATTCAGGGTGATGACTTTTACAAAACCAGTCATAAATTGATTTACGAAGCAGTTCAAACTTTATATTCAAAGCAAGAGCCAATCGATCTCTTGACGGCAACAAATATTCTGGAGGAAAGAAATCAGATCGAAAAAATTGGTGGGCGAAGCTATCTGGTAGATTTATCAAATGCAGTTCCGACCGCAAGTCACATTGTGAAGTATGCTCACATTATAAAAAAGAAATCTACCCTGCGCCGACTGCAACGAGTTTCAATTGAAATTGCTCAGCTAACTGTAGACGAAGAACAAGACGTTGACACAATGCTCGATTCAGCAGAACAAAAACTGTTTTCCATTTCTCAAAAATATTTAAAACAATCTTTTACTCCGATTAACAGTATTTTGGGCGAAACTTTTGACCGTATTGATGAACTTCACAAAAATAGCGGAAAAATGAGAGGCATACCAACCGGATTTGCAGATCTTGATAATCTTTTGGCCGGTTTGCAAAGATCTGACTTGGTCATCTTGGCTGCTCGCCCTTCCGTTGGTAAAACATCGCTAGCGCTGGACATCGTGCGCCAAACCGCAGTAAAAGCCAAAGTCCCAGTTGGTCTATTTAGTCTTGAAATGTCAAAAGAACAACTGGTTGACCGCCTACTCTGCGCTGAAGCAAATGTTGATTTGTGGAAAATGAGAACCGGAAAACTTTCTGACCGCGAGGGCGATGATGACTTTACTCGCATTGGTCATGCTATGGGAGTTTTGTCCGAGTCCCCTATTTTTATTGATGATTCTTCTTCTCTCAATGTAATGGAAATTCGAACCAAGGCTCGGCGATTGAAATCTGAGCATAACTTGGGTTTAATTGTCATTGATTATTTGCAATTAATGGAAGCTCGCTTCGGAGCTGAGAGTCGAGTTCAGGCGGTAGCTGAAATAACGAGAGCTCTAAAAGGAATCGCCAGAGAGCTTGACCTCCCAGTACTTGCTTTGTCACAGTTGTCCCGCGCAGTAGAAATGACCAAGCCGGCCATTCCAAAGCTGGCCAATCTTCGAGAGTCCGGCTCAATCGAGCAGGACGCTGACGTGGTACTATTTATTTACCGAAAATCAGCTGACAGAAATTATCGAGAGGAAGAATTAACTGCTCAGGAAAAACATCTGGCTGAAGTTCATATTGCCAAGCACAGAAATGGTCCGACCGGAGTAGTTAAACTATTTTTCGATCAACAAAGAGCTAGCTTCAAAAGCATTGATAAAAAATTTAGCTAATAATGGATTACGAGACGTACTTTGCTTAACGCTTAACTCCAGCTTATTTCCGCGTTAATCCGCGTATGATCCGCGAAAATCCGCGTTTATATGTTCGACAAATTAAAAATGATTCAACAGGCCAAACAAATGCAAAAACAAATGGAAAGCATGGTCTTTGACCTGGAAGAAAACGGCATCAAAATAAAAATCAACGGAAAGCTTGATATTTTATCTTTTGAAATAGTAAACGATGAACTTCTCTCTGACAAGGAAAAACTTGAATCCATGTGCAGGCAAGCTGTGAACTCAGCTATTCAAAAAGCACAGCGAGAAGCGGCCATACAAATGCAAAATCAAATTGGAGGGTTGTTTTAAAAAATATATATAACAATACATGATCTACTGATCTTCTACGTGATCTACATGATATAACTTATAAATATTTAGCAAAATCAGTAGATCAGTAGTAAATCACGTAGATCAAGTATTAAATTAACATGCTTTCATATCCTCCTACAATCAACAATCTAATCGAATCATTTACAAAACTACCCGGAATCGGTAGAAAAACTGCTGAGCGGTTTGTTTTTTATTTACTAAAAAGACCAAAAGAAGAACTGTATAAGTTTTCCCAGGATTTAGCTCAATTGCATGAATCCAACTACATTTGCCCTGTATGTTTCAATTTTTCAGAGGCAGAAGGGCTTTGCACAATTTGTTCTAATACGAACCGGAATCAAGCCATAATTTGCGTAGTTGAAGAGTCTCATGATTTGAATGTAATTGAATCCACTGGCGAGTTTAACGGCCTATATCACGTTCTGGGTGGAAATATTGACCCACCAGAGGGCATTACACCTGACAAACTGACAATTCACCAACTCACCGAGCGAATTCAAAAAAATAATGTCCAAGAAATAATTCTTGCCCTTAATCCTGATATTCAGGGCGAAGGGACAATCATTCATTTGAAAAATGTATTGCAACCACTGAACATCAAAATAACTTTACTGGCCCGTGGATTGCCGATGGGCTCTGACATTGAATATGCGGATGAAGTGACGCTGACGAATGCGCTGAAGGGAAGGCAGGAATTAAAATAATTTTTTAAAAAAAGAAAAGAGCGCTGAAACCTGGTTCAGCGCTCTTGTTATTGTTAGAACTTCATGTTCTCGTGCACTTCGGTCACACGCTGGTCAGTGATCTCTTCGCCGTGAAGGGTGAAAACATTCTTTCCCACCTCATGGCCGTACAGGCAGTCCCACACCTTGGCCGCAAAGCAGCCCGGAACCGGCACCATGTGCTTCGCAGGCTGGCCCTGAAATCCTATAAAGGAAGGCTGCTCGTGCAGAATTTCGTCCGGAATTTCCACCACACCGCAAACGAACTCACCGGCCGGCAAACCTTCGGAATTGTCCTTCTTCCAGTCCAGCAGTTTGACTACCAGGATACACTTCCGTTGACTTTCGTACCTGGCACTCATACCATCGTTGTCACTATGATATGTACTTTGCAAAACACGAACCTTGTTTTCTTCGCTCGCACAGAAAGCTGTCAGAGCATCGAACTTTGCCTTCGGAACCTTCTCATACTTGTGAATCATCTCACACGCCCTTTGCAGCACAGCTGCCTAGAGTTTGGGGAAACTTCCCCATATTGGCCGAAGAACATCCTCACGCCAACAATACAATTTAGCATACAACTAAAAGTTTGTCAACCCTAAAAAAAAACTGCCCCCACGCGGGAAGGCAGATTGTTTTTTTTACTTATAGAGATTATTCTTCTTGATCTACTCCTACCGGAATGATCACCGCGCCGTCCTCATCGACAAATCCACCTTTGAGGACAAGCAAGTAAAAATCAGCACCTTCAAAATGAACTTCGAAATAACCAGTCTCTTCATTCAAGTGCATATGAGTTGACGATACAACCTTGTCTTGCAGTTTTTCCAAAGCAGCTTCAATCCTTTCATGGCCAGTCAAGAGTCGATTAAAATTGACATGATGACTTTCTTCATCAATCAGTTGCCAATTGTCCATTCTCAATTCTAAAGTTTTTTGACCTATGAAAGAAACGCAATTATATTTGCAATTACCAACTTTCGTTCCTTTCAAGTTAGGAATTACACCGCTTGATTCCGACGTATGAGCTTCAGGCACTGGATTCTGGTTTTTTATCAAAATCGGCTCGGTCAATGTATCTGAGATCAGTGATCCCTCGTGAACAATCAGAGTGTAATCACTCTTTTCAAAAATGATAGCCAGTTCATCTGAAATATCAGAATTGAATGTAACTACAGACGATACAACTAATCCATGAACCAAGGCTAGCAGCGCCCTCTCCCCCTCCATTGCTTGAGAAACAGGAGTGCCATCCCCTTCCCGGATTGACCAGTTTTTGAGGAGAAGCTTTGCATTGTCCTGATCAAAATTTACAATGTCGACAGAGTCTTCTTCCACCAGACAATCAGTCACAACACAATCAGAGATACTCAGTCCTCTTAAATCAGAAGTTACGGTGACATATTTTGATGCTAGAGCTTCATCTCTATCGTCTGCAAAAATCGGAATTTTTGTACAAACCCCTAAAGTAGAATTGGCCAATATTCCGCCAATAACAACCAGCTCATAGGTCTCAGTGCCGCCTCGTTTTCGAAAAGAAATCTTGAGCTTGGGAGAGTCTATTACACTTGATTGGCTGACGTCTTCTACCACAGAATCGACAAGTCGATCCTGGATCGAAAGTAGACTACTAAAAGCACCACTAAAACCACCTGCAAGTGGTTTGATACCCAAAGTCCAGGAATCATCATACGCAAACAATTGACAGTTGCCAATTATCAACACCAATGTTCCGTCAATTGAACCTCTCACTGCGCGAACCGTACTACCCTTCAACGCACTGAGCCAGTCTTTCCGGCATAGTCTGGTATTGGCGGGCTTAGCGAGAGCTGCTACGTCATCAATGATTACCGGCAGATTACTGGACTCCCACTTGGCAAGTTCAAGACAAACCTTGTCCTCAAACAAGCGACTGTCATCCACTTCACCAGGAAACTCGCCGAGGCAGCGGGTAATAGTCCGCAGGATATCAGCCGGCACGTACTTTCGCACGCCCGATCTTCCATCCCAGCGCTCATAAAAACGCATAACTTTCAATTCGATTTTGTGATAAACCTGCTCGCAATCTTGAGAATCTTCATCGATTGGTGCCTTGAGCGCTTGAACGATTTTCAAGGCTCCATGTTTTTCCATGCCCTTCGGACGATTCACTGCAGAGCTTGATATCCAGCCAACATCATCCTCAGTTAAAGCAATGAAATTTGCCCAACTCCTCATGAATCTGGTGAGCATTCCCCATCTCTCTGGGGTAACCCTGTTAAATTTCCAAATTGAATGACCTACAATCATTTGAGCCTCCTTTTGCAGCACAGCTGCATAAAGTAAGAAAACGCCCTCCTCTGCACAGCAGAGTGAAGACACTTTATGTTAACATTTGAATATCACTTCGTCAAGCGGTACATCACCCCACCTAAATCCTCCCCTTGGCAAGGGGAGGACCCAAAGCTTTCAATCATAGCCCCCTCCTTGCCAAGGAGGGGGTTGGGGGAGGTGACGCACACCTTCACAATCAAAAAACAGCCTCACGGCCGTTTTTTTATATTCTTGATTTGAAAATTAAACTTTTGCAAACTTTACCTGTGTAAACGCCTGTCGGTGACCAAATTTCCGTCTATATCGAGTTTTTCTCTTGTATTTTACCACGTTAATTTTCTTGGCTCGACCCTGCTCTATGATCTCGGCTTCGATCTTTTTGTCCTTTAGAAATGGCTGACCCAATTCAAGCTTGGCGCCCTTGTCATCTGAAACCAATAAAACTTGATCAAATTCAATTTTATCACCAACATTACCTGGTAATTTTTCAACTTTTAGAAGTAAGTCTTTGCTGACCTTGTATTGTTTTCCTCCGGTTTTTATAACTGCTAAACTCATATTGTTATACTGTTATACTGTTAGATTGTTAGATTGCTACACTGTGTAAACAATGTAACAATACAGCAATATGACAATATAATACATCATTAATTACTTTGTGTCAACAGGCGATCCCTTCTTCTTTTTTTTGTGTAAATATACGCCAAAATCAACATAAAAGCGACCACAACTACACTGGCAATAGTTAAGAAATTCAATCCAATGTCTTGCAAATAATAAGCAATTATACCAAATACAATAGCTATAAAATACAAAAAGAAAACCGCTTTCTTTACTGTAAATCCAGCTGCGAGCAAACGATGATGCAAATGCTTTTTGTCCGCTGAAAAGATCTTCCTTTTTTCCATCGCTCTCCTAATTATGGTCCAGATAAAATCCAGAAGCGGGATAGAGAGCAACATCAAAGTGATTCCAACTTTACTGCCACTAATTATTGACAATGATCCGAGTAAAAACCCAGCCATCGTACTCCCGCCTTCGCCAAGAAAAATTGTGGCCGGATTGAAATTAAAAACCAAAAACCCAGCAAACACGCCCAGCAACATCATCGCCAGGAGCGCAACGTCATACTGGATCAAATCGCCTTTGTTTAATGCCGTCAGAAAAATAAAAATCGAACCAATGATCGTCACCCCAGAAACCAAGCCGTCCAGGCCGTCCAAAAGCTTTGTGGTGTACATCATGGCGATCAGCCAGACCATAGTAAAGATGTCAGCCAATAGTGTTATTTTGTAGAGAATTCCATCGTGCCAAAACAGTTTAATAGTATATTTATCTAAATGAAATACGCCATCACTAACCGGATTTGTAATCACATCAATGCCAACGCCGAGAACAATCACACTGAGAATTGCCAAAATCGGCCAGATAATTTGCCAACGTGGTTTCAAATTGTATTTGTCGTCCAGGAATCCACCGATTGCCAAAAATAAACTACCGATCAAAATTCCCAATAAGTTTTTGAATAAAATCGTATCGCCAACTAAATCATTTGTAAAAAATGAATAAAGAAAAACAACCAAATTAAAACTCAAAAAGATAGCCAGTCCGCCCAGTTATGGTGTTGGCTTTTTGTGGATTTTACGCTCTGAATCAGGTTTATCGATTATTCTTAACTTTTTGGCCAATAAGCTTATGATTGGCGTTATAATCAGACAAACTGTAAAGGAAATGATCAGAGCGAAGATGTAGTCATAACTGTTCATAAATCAGGGCTTCAAGTGAATTAAGAGACTAAGAGATTAAGTTAATTTCAAGACAGCAAAATTTATACCAGTCATTCAATTCGCTTAATTCGCTAAATCTCTTTTCTTACTTTCTCTCTCATTCTACCGCATTTTTATCATTTTTTCAACCGTAAAGTACATCATCGCTCCTAACGTCGCTCGCATGACTTCACGGCAAACCCAACCAAAAACAGAGCCTAACACACGGGCCTGTTTTTTTATATACTATCAACTTTTACCCCGCACTATAACTCCCCATACCATTCCTTCGTCAGGTACGGGGCAAGCCTACGTCGTTAAGTGCAGGGCAAGCATTTTACCTTTTACCTAAATTTCTTCGGCTTTCTCAATCCGCATCTCACCGCCAACCTCAAGAATAACCTTGTCTCGACGGCCAATTTCGCCCTTTAGAATATGATCGGCCAGAGAGTTATCCACACGGTCCTGAATAGCTCTTCGCAGCGGTCTCGCGCCAAATTTTGGATCATATCCAGCTTCTGCCAGCTCAGCAATGGCTTCGTCAGTAGCGCTAAATTCTACTCCTTTTTCTTCCAGCCGCTTAGCAATTTTCTTGATCATCAAGTGCGCGATCTTAATCACATCCACCATTGATAATGGTTTAAATACAACCACGCCGTCAAATCGATTTAGAAATTCAGGTCGGAAATGTTGTTTTAGTTCTTCATTTATCAAATGACTTTTCACATCTTCTACTGTTGTTCCTTTTTTAATTTCATCCTGAATATATTGAGCTCCGGCATTGGAAGTCATGATAATAATTGTATTTGTAAAATCAACGGTACGCCCCTTGGCATCGGTGAGCCGGCCATCGTCCAAGACTTGCAAAAATAAATTAAGAATATCAGCATGTGCTTTTTCGATTTCATCAAATAATAACAATGCAAACGGATTTTTTCGTACGGCTTCGGTCAAAATTCCCGCGTTTCCACCTGAACCAATCAGGCGAACAATACTGGCCTGATCCTGATATTCTGACATATCAGTTCGAATCATAGCCTCTTCATTGCCAAAATAAACCTCAGCCACACTTTTCGCAAGTTCAGTTTTACCAACACCGGTCGGGCCCAAGAAAAGAAGACTGGCAATTGGGCGCTTTCCCTCTCGAAGCTCTGCGCGTGCGCGCCTCAGGCTCGCCGCTACTAAACTGACCGCTTCTTCCTGATCAACCATGCGCTCGTGAATTTTATCTTCCAGGTTGAGAAGTTTTTCACTTTCTTTTTGTGTAACTTGGGTTAATGGAATATTGGTCAACTTAGAAACAATTTCCGCTACATCTTCGCCTTGAATAACCTGGTTTTCTCCCTTTTCCTGCCTGACCTTGATCGCGACTTGTTCTAATATTTCAATTGCTTTTTCCGGTAAATATCGATCTTGAATATAGCGGGAAGAAAGCAGAGCTGCTTTTTCAATTGCAGCATAAGAAAAATAAACCTGGTTTTGATATTCAATCGGTCCGCTTTTTACTTCCAAAACCTGAATGGCATTATTCATTTCTAATTCTTCGACTTTGATTCTTTGAAATGCAGCATCCAAAGTTCTGTTTTCAATTGCTTTTGCATATTCGTCAGGAGTTGTGGTTGCGAGTGTATGAAATAAATGTCTGGAAGCAAGTTGGGCAAAAACTTCCGCCAACCCCAAACTACTCTCTGATCCAGATGTTATGCCGTGCAAATTATGCAAATTTTCAACAGCCAAAACAATATTGCCGGCTTGAGCGACTTCACTGGCCATTAATAATAATCTTTCTTCCGCCCCTGAAGCATCAACACCTGCAATTAAGGTTGCAATGTTCAAACTTACCAATCTCTTATCCTGTAAAATTTCCGGGACGTCTTCAGAAGCCATTCGCTGGGCAAGCCCCTGTAAAATCGTTGTCCGGCCAACACCCTGATTGCCGATTAACAAAACTCCCTGTCGGCTACCCTCCATTATTCTGAATATTTTATCAAACTCTTCTTCTCGTCCAATACAAGGAAAAAATTGGCCGTATTTTGCTTTTAATGTTAAATCTTCACTGAATTGGTCCAATATCGGTGTAGCAACCGCTGTCATCGCTCGATCAATACCGGATTTTGGTTTATAACGGGCGCGACCTTGAAAACGTTGTAGATTATCTCTTAATTCCTGCTGAATACGAACCCAGGCCACCACGTTTTTCATTTTTTGATAATTCAAATCAAAATCAATCAGAATTTCTTCCACATCATCTTTTTCATCTTTTTTAATTACACCCACATCTTCCGGTGTTGCCAGGGCCAAAACTACTTCAGGCAAATCAACTTTTTTATAATTACTATGATACGCTTCCATATAAGCGCTGATCAATACTTTATGCATTTCTTCAGTTAATATTGGATTTCCTGGTCGACTAATAAAGTGCTTTGATAAATAACGACTAATTTTTTGTTTTAGATCTTCAAAATTTATCCCCAGCCGGCCGATAATTATCGCTGATTTGTCAAACTGAAATAAAACGCCGAATAAATGAATCCTGTGCACCTGATGATGATCAAAATGTTTTGCCAGTTCCCAAGACGCTTGAATAGCGAGCTTGGCTTCTTCTGTAAATGCCCTGGAAACGTCAACTTTATCCACTTTTCTCATCTGTTTGATGTTTTGCCAGTCAGCTGAACCCTCCGGCATATTAGCCGGTTTTTGAAATGTTTTCATTAACACTTTGTATTTCGGTGAACCTTCCTGATCTAATCGATAATATAGACAAAGATCTATAAGTAATGTGAGCCAAAAATAAAATTTTTCAATTGAAGGCGTTATCCAATACTCTAATGTTCCAAAAGAAGCAAAATTATCCTTGTAACCCAGATAGGCCATTAACAAAATTCCGGACAAACCAATTATGGCCAGTGCAGAATTGACAATGATTTTTATCTTTGAGGTAATTTTATCATAAGCAATATTTACTCCGTCATAATATTTTCCCCAATACAAAACTTTATCTTCAAAAATCAAAACTACGCCCATGCCATTGCAAACATTGCATGGGACCATTTCCAAGTGGCCTGTTCCCTTGCATTTGGAACAAACCAGAAAATTATATTTTTTCCTTGCTTCTACCATAGTTTTCCAAACAAGTTTAAATTATATAATACCTGAAATATTAAAAATATCGGTAAACTCAACCAAAATAAAAAGACAATCAATGAAAAGATTATCCAAAATAAAAATATTAACGCCCGGATAATTATATTAACCAGTCGCATGAAAAAACTAATAATACGTCCGCGCCAGTCATACTGGGCAAACATTGGCACAAATAAATTTTTTATCCACAAGGTCAAAGCCAATTCATTATTGCCTTGCAGGATCGTGGTTTTCATCTGGCCGAGCGCTTTTTTCAATCCGGTCGTGTACCACCACACCGGCCAGTATAAAATGTCCAACAAGTTATCTTTTAAAACAAATTTAAGAGATTTGGCTAGGATGTTCTCTTTAACCATAACATTTTATTTTGGTATTTATTTCATAAATATTATACCACAAAATATAAAAACAAGAAAATGTTTAAGTCGAACGCACAACCCCACCCAACCCTCCCCTTTTCTAAGGGGAGGGCTATGGCTTTCAGTCTAAAAATAGAAGGTTCACTGCAATCTTAGTTTTTTTCTCATCAAGGAGGGGGCTTGCCATGAACTCATTCGAAGAATGTAATTCATGGTTGGGGGAGGTTATGCCTAGCTAAGGACGGATAAGGGAAGAGCTGGAGGTAAATAAAAAATTCAAAAATAAAAAAAAAAAAACAGAGCCTTTCGTAATACGAAAGACCCTGGATACGGGCGCTAGAGGGTCATTGGGATAGTCTCCTCGGGTTGCTTTTCAGTACTGTTTTACCAAATACGTTTTGTTCTTTCCTTGCGGATCGAACGGTTCAAGATGGGTCTCTGTTTGCTTGCAAAACATTTACTAAAGGTATAACCTCTTCTTTCGTCCGAAATTTCCAGTTTCACAGGATATTCTTTTTGGATTTCTCCGCCAAGCGTCTCCTCCACCGGTAGTTCTTTCGATCGATTTGGACCATTTCTTTCTTCCGAATTTTCGGGTTTCACGGGATATTCCTTTTGGATTGCTCCGCTGGGTCTATCCTCCACCTTTGATTCGTCCGATTGATTTGGTTGTCTATCACCGAAGTGACTAAAGATAGTTGAATGCCTTTCGCCGGAGTTGTCCGCCTTGTTGCCAAGGTTTTCTTCTCTTTTGTTAGGTTCTTACTACCAGACTTTCCTTTTTCTCTGTTTCACTCGCCAGTCGAGATTCCGACTTCTCTTTCGAGAAGTTGCATTCCAGCTACTCCATTCCCACAAGGAGAATGCAAAGTCTTCTTTCGAAGCAGGGCTTGGACAAAGTCCGCACCTGGTCCCTGGTTTGCTCTTAAACTTTTCGCACTGTGTTGGCGTTTTCCTGTTTCTCCGAAGATGTGCAGGTTTTTTTGCCTCTACTAGTCGTGGGATCCTTGCCTTGCCGAAGCTCGGTTTGGTTCCAAGTCAGATTTTGGTTCATCTTTTTCCTTTTTCGACTTTCCTTGCGGAGAGCTTTCTAAGAACTAAGTTGAACTTTGTCTGGCTTTGCTTTGGGTTTTGCGTTGCCACAATTCCTAGAGCCTTGATTAGTGGTTTGATAGTGTTACTAGCTTTTGAGGGCCGGTATCTTTTCTTACCTCAGTACTGGTATTGCCTTGAATCCTTGGTCCTGAACCGAAGTTCATTCTCTCAGATCGTGTTCTTGCCTCTGCCTTCTGTTTTGTGTATTAGCTAGACCCCAATTTTCGTGTTGCCACGATAACTGTAGTTTTCGCATAATCCACGCATCTTCCGGTTTTGGTTTGAGACACTGGCTTGACTGATCATAACTTTGGTTTTGGTTTCCCTCTACCGAAGCTCCCAGTCATTGGAGTAGTTAAATGCAAGTAGCCACTTAAGGCCTGTAAATTTGAGTTGAGCAAGCTCGCCTCTCTTCTACCTTGTCTTTTTCTACGCAGTCTTGTAAAGAACTTTTTGCGACCGTGAATATATAGTACAGGAATATTAAAAACCCGTCAAGGGGATAACTGTGGATAACTTTTGCCTTCCTTTTTATCTAAAATTAAACAAAAAAACACCCCTTATCAAAAACTTAAGGAACGCCCTGTTTTACTTTAAACTTTTACATTTTACATTTTACCTATTTCAAGTACTCATTTATTACTTCCAAAAAACTTTCAAAATCAATAGCGTTATTTTTCAAATCAAGGTCATCATAGTTGATGATAATCACTTGGGCCAAATCAAAGTTACCGGCCCAGTCATCGTAAAGATTATTTAGATCAGAAATATATTTCTTGGTGATTGTCTTTTCAAATTCCCGTCCGCGCTTTTCAATCCTGGTCATAATCTGATCAACAGAAGCGCGCAGATATATCACAAGGTCTGGCGCCGGTAAAATTTTTGTACACGTTTTATAAATACGAGAATAAACTTTCCAGTCACGCTCAGAAATAAATTTTCTTTTGAATAAATACTTAGCAAAAATTTCCGCATTTTCATAAATACTTCTATCTTGAATTACGGAGTGCTTATCCAATGCCAACTGATAATGATCCTGCAGACGTTTGCCAAGAAAATACATTTGCGAATGAAACGCCCACTTTTTCATATCCTTATAAAAATCTTTTAAATAAGGGTTCTCAGTTACCGGTTCCAGGTATTGTTTAAAATCATAATGGTCCGCTAACTTTTTTGTTAGCGTTGATTTTCCTATTCCGATATTGCCAGAGATGGCGATGAACTTTTTTCCCTTCATATGTATCCATTCTAACAGATTTTGAAATAAAAAAACAGAGCTTCAAATGTGAAGCCCTGAATAGTTCTTGTTTACTTTCCGGTATTGAGCTCGATGGTCATTGTTGCCTTCTTGTTATCTGCTCGTACCCACCCGCCGTTATCATCTTTCTTGACCACAAACGGGAACGTGGTGGCTTTGTGCTCGGTGTAAATCGGGGTAATGTCTCCATTGGAATCAACAAACAGAACCCAGGTGCCGTCTGTATTGACTGAACTGTACAAACCATTTGGTTCAGCCTGGCCAACAATTTCACCCTGATTATTCGCTCGCTTATATGCTGGCTTGAGCGGATTGGTCAGGCTGGTATCCGCCGGAATCCCATAGCCAATGGAAGCCCCACGGAACTTGGTCACTCCTGTCACTGTCTCGATGACTGTGAATGTATTCCGCGCTTCCTGGGTGACCACATTGTAAATCTGAATCATGATGTCGCGGGGGATACTGAAGTCATAGAAAGGCAAAGCCTGAACATCACCATAATGAGCTTGCTGCTCATCCACTTTTTTACTCACTTTTTCAGTTTCTGATCGTCCACAGCCCAAAATGACCATGGCGGAAATCACCAATACTGCAAATACGATGCGAGAAATTGTCTTTTTCATTTCGAATTCCTCCTATTTGTGATCAGACAAAAAAGACTGAATACTTGGCGGAAGCTGAGAGCTGGGAATCCGTCCAGCTTCTATTTTTATTCTGGTAACGATTGCTTTTTGCTGCGACTGCTTTGCTTCGATAACGGAACTGTCAACATCAGCCGCTTTCAGCTCAGCAATTTCTGCATCAAGAGTTGTCCAGTCGCTGTGCAACTTCATGAGCAGGCTTTCCTTGGTTTCCGTATATCCCTGGCTGTGCTGCACAGTTTCGCGAGAAATATCCATAGAAATGATGCCCAAAGACTGAGCCAAAAATACAAGAACCGCAATCACCAGTACAGCCAGTACCCCCCACTTGAGAAACGTCCAAGCGGTGTATGGTGCATCTTTTGATACTGCTCGAAGATCATCTCGATAATCACTCATGCTTTCCTCCTTGTGCCCACTAAAGGACATCTTGGTCAAAGAACTACTGCGAACAAAGGAACATCTAATGTTATCATATATAAAATAATGTGTCAAGCGCTCTACTAAAATTAGGGCTTATAGCTTCCTGTCTCTTACCCCGTGTCTTTAGACCGGGATCACACTGTCGCCTAAGAGATCACTCCCGGTCTGAAGACCAGGGTAATAAAAAAACCGCTTCTCAACCAAGAAACGATTATTTTTTACTTTTACCCCGCACTATAACTCCTACGTCGTTAAGTGCAGGGCAAGCCTTTGACCTTTTACCTCCCCCTCAATCTACATAAATAACCTCATCCTCATCACTATCATTGTCATCAAATGGTTGCTGGCCCTGCTCCATATATTTCGTATTATCAAGTTCACGAATAAACATGGACGGTTTGGAAAAAACTTCGCCAAATTTATAGCTAAATGATCGCACCGGATAGAGCATGTTCAGTTCATCCTTGGCGCGAGTCGTGGCGACGTAAAATAAACGACGCTCTTCCTCGAGCTCTTTTGGGTTTTCTATTGATTTATGATGAGGGAAATGCCCGTCGCGCAAACCGATAATAAATACGGTAGCCCATTCCAATCCCTTGGCCTGATGAATGGTGGATAACACAACCGCTTTGTCATCATTTTCATGCTTACCGGCAAAAGATTCGCTGAGCATTATGTCCGCTAATAATTTGTCCAGCTCAGCGTACATGGCCACAAAATTCAAAAGCTGATTCAAGTCGTCCAGTCGCTCGCGATAATTTTCATATTGATTTTTCAAATAAGCCTCGTAGCCATGCTCGAGAATATGTTCAATTGCTTCTGCAATAAATCCTCTTTGCTTTGTTTCCAGTTTTGCTAAATATCCAAAAATAATTTTAATCCTATCCCAACTAACCCCAGCCTTCCCTGTTAATTTCATATCAAAGGAACCTAATTCATCCAATTCTGTGCATCCAGAGACTTTCTTCCAAATCCCGTCGGCTTTTTTCTGACCAATGCCCTCATACATTAACAAAATTCTTTTCCAGGCCACTTCATCTTGAAAATTTGCGAGAATTTTTAGATAAGCAATCACATCTTTGATATGAGCCTGCTCAAAATAGCGCATACCGCCCCGAACAACATAGGCAATATTTTGTTTAGAAAGCTCAAGCTGAATTTCCGCCGACTGATATGTGGCGCGGTACAACACAGCCATGTTCTGATAATTTTGCCCATCGCGATAAAGTTGCATGATCCGATTGACAATCGAAACTGCCTGATGATGATCGTCACGCGCGGCAATCAGCGTTGGCAAAATGCTGTCTTCTCTGTCAGCTTTTAGTTTTTTCTGAAACTGATCTACATTATGTTTGATAATATGATTTGCCAGATCTAAAATTTGCGGTGTACTGCGATAATTAGTTTCGATTTTGTAAACTTTTGTTTTGGAAAATAATTTTGGAAAATTCAAAATATTTTTTACGTCAGCCGCGCGAAATGAATAAATACTTTGTGAATCATCACCAACAACGAGAACATTATTATGAAAGCTGGCCAAATTTTTGATTATTTCAGCCTGGATATAATTCGTATCTTGGTACTCGTCAACCAAAATATATTCAAACTGTTTTGCATAACGATCCTTTACCTCCGGAAATTGTTCCAGGAGCTGTAGCCAATTCACAAGCAAATCATCAAAATCCATGACGTTGGCAGATTTCTTTTTTTTGTCATAAAGAAAAGCGATTTCCATAATTTTTACCGCAATAAACTCTGGATAGCTATAATTAATTTGAGCGACTTCCGCTACATCTTGATTTGTATTTCGAGAAAAACTGATAATGCCCTGGACTACGCTGGCTTTTGGAAAATTCTGGCCTGAAGCATTGAGCCCCAAATCCTCCATAGAATGCTTGACCATAGTTCGACTATCTTCCTGATCCAGGATATTAAAATTCCTTTCGTAGCCAAGTTTATTAGCATATTTACGAAGAATTAAGTTTCCAATCCGGTGAAATGTACCACCCCATAAATTATCCGGTTTAAAACCGAGCAACTGTTTTACTCTCGTCATCATTTCATCCGCCGCTCTATTTGTAAACGTTACTAGTAAAATATTTTCTGGTTTGATCCCCTTTTGAACTAAATATGCAACTCGATACACAAGCGTTCGGGTCTTCCCGGATCCTGCACCAGCCAAAACTAAACACGGGCCATCCGCCTCGGTGACGACTCGATGTTGTTCCTTGTTGAGCTCTTTGAGATAGTCAATCATATCCCCATTTTAGCATACAAAATTAAACAAAACAAAAAAGGCCTGAAGTTTCAGACCTTATTTTTTCTAGGTTAAAAAATCGCGCAAAAAATCAACAGCCTCCTGTGTTGACCACGACTGAGCTTTTACCATCGGACATTGAAGAAGCTTTCCTATGAATCCTGAAGATCTAAGCTTATCGCGTTCTGTTCCAACCAAGACCATTTTTTTTCGTTGACTCGGACTGGAGCGACGATAAAAATCAGAAATAACTTCTCCCTTACCCGGGTACAAGTCAAAAAGAATCAAGTCGTACTCTTTGGTTAAAAGTTTATCGTCAAACTTTCCGCCCGAAAGCGGCCAAACATAGTCAATTTCAAACTCAAAACCTTCCTCGCCAAGCCAATCAACCAACCAGTTCTTAGCAAAGCAAAGCAAAGCCCATCTGCTCCCATAGCATCAAAAATTAAAACTTTGTATTTCATTTCCACCTCCAAATTCAATGGACAACTTATTGAGTTAGTTTAACTTGGAATAAAATAATTGTCAAACACACATAATCAACTACTTTCAAACAAAACAAAAAACCGAATCTGTTTCAGACCCGGCATAAATTTCACTTAAACCTTATGCGCTGGATATACAGGTAGCAACGGACCTATATTTTGCCGCACTCTTCCGATCGAGAATCCGATTCCACTACGAGGTCCCACTACAGCGGACAAAGTTACCCCAGTAACCACACGCTCTCCAATTTTGAAAGATGACTGAGTTTGCAATGACCACTTCGAATTATCAGCCAAGTTCTTCAGTGGTTCATGATAATGTCGAGCCACAAAAAACAAATCCGTTGTACCATCTTGCCTTGTTGGCCACAAACGAATGACATCACCGTTGTAGTCAACCTTGGCCAACCCAGCATTAATTCCGGGTTGCCTCAGATAATGATTTTCATCTTCTGGCAGGACGCCAAGTCCCATCAGAAAAGGAGAAACAATCATGTGTCCCATGCCAGCGGCATGCGGGCGATGATCAGCAATTGTGATACCACCCTTCAAGGTTATTTTCACACATTCAAGAAATCGCTCTATGCTTTGAACTGCGGAGGGATCAATATCCACTCGAACAATGAATTCAGTTTGCGCCATCTTCACACTCCTTCAACTTCGCGGCAATTGCCTGAACATAAGTATCAATATTAACTTCGCCCAAAAGAGTATGCGCAAATAACCGACTGTCAAACGAGCCCCTGGTTTCTTCGGTAACTGAATGCCCGATGCAAATCAGAACCTTGCGCTGTTCCTCAGTCAAAAGATCATAAACTCGTTTGGAAAAACCAGGAGTTGCTGGCCTTAGACAGAGAAAAATCAAATCAAATTCCTGTGCCCTGAAACTTTCAATGGCCGACTCTTCAGTCGGCAATGGCCAGAGATAATGATACTGAAACTCAGAACCCTTTAGTCTGAAGAAATCCAGCAATGCTTCTATCGCTTGGAAAAAATAATCTTCCTTCGCATTTTCTTCAGCTGTAAAAAATAGAACCTTTTTTACCTTATTCATGATCCTTTCCTCCTTTGATCCCCAATTCCCTCTCAATAAATCATTGTAGCGAACAAATTAACTTTTGTCAATAGAAAAAAAAGCAGCTCGGAACGGTCCGAACTGCTGGTTGGGGTTGTTGTTTACGCCAGATCGCGCAAGCGAGCAAGTTCTCGTTGCTGAGGACGAGTTAAAGTACCCTCGTCAATCAAGAACACCTGCTCGAACTTCAGGCTACCACCGCGCTCAAAGCATGGTCCAGGACTTCCTGGAATCTGACACAAGCAGCCATACTTGGCCATAAATGCCTCAATCTGCTCTGTTGTCCCTACATCCTGCAGGAACTTGAACGGGGTAACACGCAAACGCTCACAATCTGACAACACCTGATCTATGATGGTTTTTCTCATGACACCTCCTGGTTGGTTTAGAAAAAAACCATACCAAGAACCTCCAGTAAATAACCAATCAGTGCCATACCATCAACTGCATTATAGCATATAATTAATAATTTGTCAATGGCTACTGTAAAATAAGGAATTTTCCTTGACAACCTCAAATATATTTGCTTTAATACTATAATAATTTGACTGCAAAAGGAGTGGGAATGAACAATCAGCTTGTACCGAAGCAAATTGGAAAAGTCCTTGACCAGGAAAGCTGTGCACCATATTTTGGAAAAATTTTCTACAAACTTACCGTTCTTTTGAAACTTGGCGAAAACGGCCAGGCCGGCAGAATAACACAAACGATCTATGCGCAAGAGTCAGTCATGTTCAATGGCCAAACATCCGGGTTTCTAATTCTCATTCAAAAAACAAATGGAAGCTACGACCACAAAAAACCCGGAGTTGTAATTACTGAATATACAGTTTTTGCAATTGACAACAAGGCGATCGAAGCTGAGTTTGGTCTGGACTGGTAAAAGCAAAAAACCCTCATATCACTGAGGGATTTTTTTATCTAAATTATCCGCGCTGACTAAATTCACAACCGCAATAGTCCTGACGGTGAAAATTCTGATCATGACTTATTTCACATGATTTTTTGTAACCATCATGCTTGCGCCAAATCGTATCAATAAACTTTAGATTGTAAAACTGAGCAAACTCATGGCCGATTTGATTAATCATCTCCGCCGGTTTATGAGGACTGATCGTTAAGGTTGATGCAAAGCCGTCAAACCCATCTTCACTCGCCCTTTGCGCGACTTCTCCAAGTCGATGCATGAAACATTTTTCACAACGCGGACCTTTCTCCGGCTCGTCTTCCAAACCCTTGATTAATTCTAACCACTCATCGTGAGCATACTTTCCTTCAATTAGTTCAACGCCAAGCTTTTCCGTATAGCGCTTGACTTCGCCAAGGCGCAACTTGTATTCATCTTCCGGAAAAATATTTGGATTATAAAAATAAACAGAGACGTCATGTCCCTCTTTTTTTAGTTCATTAATAACCTGGCCACCGCATGGTGCGCAGCAGCTGTGTAAAAGTAACTTCATAAGAGCAAAGATCAAAGGTCAAGGATCAAAGAAAGATTAAAGCATAAAGATAAAAGAATAAAGAACCACTCTAACTTTCTTTAATAACATTAGTACCTTCCTTTTTATGAATTATTGATCCAAGAATCTTTGTTAACTCCAAAGCCTCTTGAACCAAATCTTTTCTACTGGCCAGTAAAACTTTTTCTGTATCAGGTATATATAAAAGACTAAGCCAGTGCCTGCTTTCTTTGGCTGCCTTTCTGCATATTTTTAATCTATGTAACTCATCTTTCGAACTAATTGCCTCCCAGCCTTCAATATAATTAGCGCCAACTGATCCAGATGATCTAACCAACTGTTTTCCATCTTCAATATTTGCTATAGTTTTAGCGAGTTGTCTAACCAAAGCTCGAACATCTTGAGCAAACTTTAGACATCTATCATATAATTGGTTTTTTGATGAAACGTCTTTTTGTTCCATATTAAAATCCTCTCTCTTCTTTAAGCTTTATGCTTTACCCCTTGCTCCTTCTTTGCTCTTTGCCCTTTGCTCATTGACCTTAAAATTAATGCATGTAACTCTCTTTGTAAAGCCACGCGCTAAAGGTAGTTACAATTGTATAAATTATCGCGCCAAGAAAGCCTGCCCACCAAACTGTGATTTCAAATCCTTGAATAAATGAGGCAACAAACCAGAAAACTAAAGCATTGATCACCAAGTTTGATAAACCGAGAGTGATAATGTTGATCGGAAAAGTGATTAGTTTCAAAATCATGCCAGGCACAAAGTTTACAAATCCGATTACGACAACCAAAATCATGGCGTAATACAAATTGCCAACTTCAATTCCCGGGATAAAATAGCCGATTGCCAATAAACCAACTGCGTTTATCAGCCAGCGTAAGATCATGTACATATAAATCGCGGATAACGCGGATCTAACGCGGAACAACGCGGATATCACCAACACTACCTCGCTGTTTAACGCAAACTCCAACGTTTCTTATTTTTTATTTTTCTTGTTACTTTTAATTTTTACCTTTTCACTTTTAACTTTCTTGAGATGCGCTGCCACTAATTTCTCCACCCAGCCATGCTCATCGAGAATATCCATAAAATAGCGAACATCTTTGCTCATCTTGCGACGATTCAAAAGATAAAGAATCTTCACAATCCAATAGTAAAAGATTAACAAAACAACAATTAAATAGAGTAGCCACCAAAACCAATTATTTTTTAGCGACCAAAACTGAACATTCAACCGAACTGTATCGTATTTAATATTACCATAACTGTCTTCTACTTTCAATTTGATAATGTGCTCACCTTTTGGGAAAAAATATCTCACTTTTTCTGAAACAAAAGTTTCCTTACCATCAAAGCTCCACTCAAATGTCAAATTTTCATTGTCCGGCAAATTTGTCAGAGTATAAAACTCATACGTTTGCCAGCCGGCCTGTTTATGTTTGATGTAAGCGTCTTTTAGAGGTTGGATTGGCTCCGCATTTTCCTGCGCTGAACAAACAAATCCGCCAAAAAATAAACACGCTAAAATTGTAATACTTATAATTTTCATTTTGTTGTCACCCTGAGCGAGTCCCAAAGTTATTTATAATTTAAAGCAAGTATAACAAGAGACGAGTCGAAGGGTCATTTTATTTTTGTTTTTATTTTTTCCTTTTTCGTTTTTTAGGTTTTCGTAATTTTTTTTCTATAAACTCTTCTTCAGTCTCTACTTCTTCTTGTTTTTTTGCTTTATTGATTTTTTGTTTTTTTGAACCCTTGTGTCTAAACTCATAAACGTACATAAACACAAACAAAATTATAATAAGAGCAATGAGCCATAACCAGTAATTAAATACTGACCAAAAGGCAATATTTACTTTCACACTATCGTACAAATAATTTTCAAAAGGGCCCTTGGTTGACAACATTACAAAATATTTTCCAGTTCCATTATATTTATGATGACCATTTTCCGAACTAACAACTCCATCGCCAAAATCCCAGGTATATTCTAGCTGCTCAAGATTTAAACCGGGAACATTTGTAGAAAAACTAAAATCAAAAGTATTCCAATTCACCTGACTGGCCACTATTCTCACCTCTTCCAGCAATTCAACTTCTGGTGATTTATAAAAATCTTCAACCAATTCTGCTTTTTTTTCTTCCTCTTTTTCCTTTTTGGAAAGAGCAGGTGGATTGGTAACAACAGGCGGAGTTGCAACTTCTTGTTTAGGTACATCCACTACAACTGGAGCAGGTTCAGGATCTGATTTTGGCTCAGGCTTTGGTTCAGGTTTTTTTTGCTTTTCCGGATCCAAAGGAAACTCATCTTCATTGTCCAAAACACCATCGCCATCAGTGTCCTTTTTATCTTTGTCGGTATTCAAATTTTGCTCCTGTTCATCAGTTAATCCGTCATTATCATCATCATTGTCAATATTATCGCCCAGCCCGTCAAAATCATTATCTCCTTGGACATGAAAAAGTGGACTCAAAATATCGTTATTTGCCGGGTCCTCATCAGACGGCGTTATGCCTTGCAATTTTACATAAACATAAAAATCATCTTCCGGCACAATGAAATCAACAAAAACTTCATCATAAACACCGCCAGCTTTTACTGATACAACTTCATCACCAACTGCAACATTATTAACAAAAAACACAACGTTACCTGTCGCATCATTGCTACCCATATTATTTACAAAAGTATACACCCTGACTTGCTGGCCTTTCAGCAAATTATTTACATCCACAGATAAAGTAATTTCCATTGGCTTCAAACCAAGATCATATTGGTATTCTTGAGCAGAAACAAAAGTTGGCATTAAGAACAACGCCGCCAGAATTAAATGTAAGATGATTTTCATATAGAATATATTGTTAAATTGCTATATTGTTATATTGTTTAAACAGTATAACAATACAGCAGTGTAACAATTTTAACCCTAAAGTACTTTTAATTCTTTGAGTGACTGCTTGAATAACTTCAATACCATTCGAGTTTCACCATGTCGAAGTGCATAATGAACATCATGGACGACCTGATTGCGGACTTTGTGCGCCCACCAGACCTTTTTTAGTTTAGGAAATTTGTATGATGCCAGCTTCAGACGCTCAGCCATCGTCTTACCAGTAAAGTGCATTTGTTTCAAAACTTCGTCCAATAGTTTATCCGCTTCAATTACGGCCAGCTTGTAATTCATTTCTTTTTTATATCCGTAAATTTCTTCAATTTTTTTCCAGCGATCCCGAATAAATTTTTTATCAACGCCCTCGATTTCTTTATTTTTTTTAATAAAATAGCTGGCAATAAAAATCAATATCAAAACTACAACGATTCCGACAACCGCAACATAATCAAGCATTGTTGTTTCAAAACCCAGTTCCATAAGTGAAGGGATTGAGTTAATTGAGTTTGCGCCAAAGGACGCATCAGCCTATGGCTGTAATTAAGTTAATTGAGAGATTGTGAAGAAGGGATCAAAGGGGAGTAGAGGCGTAAGACAATTCACTTAGTTCGCTTTCCCAAAAATCACAGAATTCCTTCAGCCTGATGCGCAACATTAAAAAGAGTTTTTTCATCAAAATGTTTTCCAATAAACTGCAAACCAACCGGAAGCTTGTTAACTTTTCCGCAAGGGATTGAAATTCCCGGCAAGCCGGCCACATTGGCAGAAACTGTAAAGACATCTGACAAATACATAGTCAGCGGATCATCAAATTTCTCGCCGATATTAAAAGCAACAGTGGGTGATGTTGGCGTCACGATACAGTCAACTTTTTCAAACGCTTTGTCAAAGTCATTTTTAATTAATCGTCGAACCTGCTGTGCTTTTTTGTAATAATCATCATAATATCCAGATGACAAAACATAAGTTCCCAGCATTATTCGCCGCCGGGCTTCCTCGCCAAATCCTTCGTGCCTTGATTTTAGATACATTTCCAAAAGATTGCCAGAATCAGCGCGATAGCCATAACGCACGCCGTCATAACGAGATAAATTTGAACTCACTTCCGCCGGCATTAGAACATAATAAGTGGCTAACGCATATTTTGTTTGCGGTAAACTGATATCAACAATTTCCGCGCCAAGCTTTGTTAATTTTTGAATTGCTTTTTTTACTGTCGCCTCAACCTCTTCATCCATTCCTTTTATAAAATATTCTTTTGGTAAACCGATTTTCAAGCCTTTGATATCACTCTTCAAGTCATTAACAACATCAACTTTTTTATCAACGGTTGTCGAATCAAATTTGTCCAAGCCAGCAATTTGTTCAAAAACATAAGCTGCATCTCGAACTGTTTTCGTTAAACTTCCAACTTGATCAAAACTTGAAGCCATGGCCATCAATCCGTGCCGGGAATTGCGACCGTAAGTTGGTTTAAATCCCACAACTCCGCAAAGTGAGCCAGGCTGACGAACAGAGCCACCGGTATCAGAGCCTATTGCGTAAATCGTTTCATCTGAGGCAACTGCTGCCGCGCTACCACTTGAAGAACCACCAGGAACTTTTTCCAGGTTGTGCGGATTCCTTGTCGGCCCAAAATGTGATGTTTCTCCGGAGCCACCCATGGCAAACTCATCCATGTTTGTTTTGCCGAGAATAACCGCTCCGGCTGACTTTAATCTTTCGACAACTGTCGCGTTATAAGTTCCAATGTATGTGGAAAGAATTTTTGATCCGGCTGTGGCCTTGACTCCTTCGACAAGAATATTATCTTTGACAGCAACAGGAATTCCTTCCAGCACATCGATCTTGATTTTGTCTTTAATTTTTTTATCAGTTTTTTCTGCATCCAGATATGCTTTGTCCTCTGTAATTGTAATAAAAGCATTCAACTGGTCATCTTTCTCACGAATACAATCAAAACAAGACTTAGCCAATTCAACTGCGCTAAACTGTTTCCCCTGTAAACCTTTATGTGCCTCTTCAATTGTTAGGGTATTAAGTTTCATGGTCATAAGAAATAATACTTGATCTACTGATTTGCTACTGATCTACATGATAATCAAACTAATAAAGATTAACTACTCTTTTGGCAATTACACCGTTATATGAAAATAAAACAATCAAACCTAATTTTAATCCAGACATTTTTAAATATTCTCTAACCTGTTCATATTCTTTTTTGCCAATATGAGAACCAACCTTTAGTTCAACCACTATCTTATTTTCAACTACAAAATCAAAACGCCTTGTTGTCTCCTTAATCCCTTTATACATCAAATCTACAACAACTTGTTCTTTATATTTGTATCCTTTGTTAAAAAATTCTTTACCCACTAATTTCTGATATGTTTTTTCAGGCAAACCCGGACCAACCTCATTTTGGACATCCATCGCACAGCCAATAATTCCATGTGACAATTCCGAATGAACATATTTTACATCAATCGCTTTTCTCATATTTCAAATTAAATTTTATTTTATCAGTAGATCATGTAGAAAATCACGTAGATCACGTATTCCCCATGAACACCCCTTTAACCTTTATTTGACGTTTTTCTAATTCCGGCGCCTCCGCCAAAACCTTATCCTGCGACCAGATCTGCTTGACTTTGTCCTCGCGGTCAATATTTTGTAAATCAAAAACGTGAGACATAGGCTCCACGCCCTCAGTATCCAATTCTTTCAGTTGTTCGAAATAATCCAAAATAGAGGAAATCTGCTCAGCATATTTCTCTTTTTCTTTTTCTGTAATATCTAATCTAGCCAAATTGGCCAGATGCTCAATACGTTCTTTGGATATTGCCATATTTTCTTTATAAATTATACCAAGATTAAACAAAAAAAACAACCTGAGGTTACTAGCATGCCATATCTAATTAACCTATTTACTTCTTCTTCAGGGCCAGCATGATTAACTTTGTTATCAAACTTTTGTAGTTTAACCCAGAAGCTTGCCACATTTTCGGATACATAGAAATCGGAGTAAATCCAGGTAAAGTGTTAATTTCGTTTATAAAAATTTTACCTTTTTTATCAATAAAAAAATCAACTCGCGCCAAACCCTCGCAACAAGTCAAACTATATACTTCAACGGCCAATTTTTGAATCTGCACTCGTTGTGCTGAACTGATGTTTGCCGGCGCAACCGTTTCCGCTTTACCGTCCTTATATTTATCATTATAATCATAAAATTCTGCGCCAGCTATTATTTCACCTGGCAAAGACGCTTCTATGTTTGAATAATTATTTCCTATGACCGCGACTTCAATTTCTCTGGCGAGCTCTACCGATTCTTCCACAACAATTCTAAAATCAAATTTTCGGGACAGATTTATATATTTACTAAGATCTTTTTTGTTTTTAACTTTGTATATTCCGACAGATGAGCCCGAGTTACATGGCTTTACAAAAACTGGGAAGGAAAACTCTTTTCTTGTTTTTGATATCAAAGAAGCGATTTGTTTTTCCGGCATCTTTTTGTAATCTAAAATCTCAAATTCAACTTGGGATAGGCCTTCAGCTTTTAAGATTAACTTAAAAATCCCCTTGTCCAAACAAATACTGGAAGCCAAAATGTCCGCGCCAACAAATGGTTTATTAATTGTTCTAAATAATCCCTGAATCTCTCCGTCTTCACCAGACTGGCCATGTATGATCGGAAAAAAAACATCAATATCCTTTGAATTTTTGAATGGATCAAATCGCTTTTTATTTTTCCCATTTCCAAACCAAAACAGACCCTTTTTATCAATAAATATTTCAACCACACCAAAGATAGCTTTATCAATGTTTTCAATTATGCCTCTAGCTGATACAATCGAAACTTCATGTTCAGGCGATTTCCCACCAAACACCACTCCAACTTTAATTTTCTTATTAATTTTATTTATCTTCATATTTCAATTTTAAGTATACCAAAGTTCCTATTATATAACAAAAAAAACTCCACCACGTGGGACGGAGTTAGATTTCTAGACATCGAAGCCCAGAAGCAGCTTGGTCATAAGGCTCGCGAACAATATTCCGAAAATACTGCAAAGGATAGCACAGATAACCAAGATCAAGGCTTGCTCCAATGCTTTCACAACTTTTTTTGATTTTATAAAACGATTAAGGATCAAATTCACCTCCTTTGGTCAATGATGTTGTTCATGGTAGTCAAATTAGTATTAAATGTCAACTACGCTCTATTGACAAAGTTATTAAATCCTGATAATATTACGGCAGGCTACCATCAGAACAATAAAACAACGGGAAGGAGAAGTGGCAACATGACTAATAAGACTAAGGCATTTTCGGTTCATGATTGCACTCATGAGGAATTCAAAGCGCGACGTGAAGAGCTAGAAGCTGCTGGCAAAACCGCAGAAGCAGCTCAATTGGGTTTCGACTGGTTGGACACACGACAAGAAAAACGAACAGCTCGGCCTCATTCTGGTTATGATGACAGCCTTCCACCGACTTCAGGGCGCCCTCATCCGTATGGTTCTAACCCCAAGGGACGGCGTCGCCGCCGTTGATAATTTCATCAGGTTTTAATCGAAAATGACAAAAAATATCCGTTACCACACCTGGCAGCGGATTTTTTATTCAATTTTAGACTAAAAAACACATATTCTCTTGACAAACTAATAAATTTTGCTATACTTAAACGTTCCTTAACAACGGAGGAAATCATGGATGAAAATACCAGAATGAATATGCATCGCTTTATGGATTACAGTTTTCTAATCTTTTCGTGGGTGATGACAGGTGTCATCCTAATCTGTTTCTGTTGGACATATTTTGGGGATCTCAATCCTGAGTTTTTCGAGGTCAATTCCTACTTGTACTACATTTGCGTCGGTGTCTATGCGTGTGAGAGAAAAATCAAGCACCATCTTTTCCCGCAAGACACACCACAGCGAATCAATGAATTCATCGTTGTCATCTGGCTGGCAGTCTCCATCTTCTTTGCCGCCTATACAATCTTTGGCGATCACGCCAAGCTGGAACTTCTGAAAGAACTGGTAATTCTTGACGGCGTTCTCGTTCTGATCCTCGGCGCTGGCCAGGGACTGAAGCACGTGATTGTTCACATGGTTAAGAAATAAGAAAGTTTGGCATTTGTTATTTGCCATTAAATTGTCATTTGGCATTTGTCATTTGACATTTTCAACTGTCCAGCGCCCGGATGGGTCAAAGAACGGAGGTTCAGGACATGAATGAAAAACAGTTGCGAAGAATTTTGAAGGATTTTCCTTGGTTGTGGGCAATTCGCCAAAAGTGGGACTTTACAAACCCCAATAAAGAATGCAAAGTACAAAAAACATCCACGGGACAAATCTCCATTAAAGATCTAATCAACGCCACGCCGCTCGAAATGCTCATCAAACTTGTTCGTTTCGATGAACATTCCAGTCACATCTGGATAAAAACGAAAAACAACGGAAAAGAAGCCGTTCACTCGCTCAAGCCAGGATTGGATATTGGCAATGCTTTGACTTATCTGTGGCATAAAGGGATTCAGGTTGAATTCATAGTGGTTCATATCAAAGACGAAGTCAATCCGGACGAAATTGATTTACTGACTATCTATCGCCCACCCAACGGCAAAAGCTTTAATCCGTTTCTGCCGAAAGTTTTGGGGGATACAGAATATTTTACAGCGCTAAGAATAAGGAAATCGGTTGAAGAGGCCGGTGACCATATCAAACAAATCAGTAAGCTGGCCCGTTCACTTCTGGGAAAGTAAAAAACATTCCGCTGTCACACCTGGCAGCGGATTTTTTATTCAATTTTAGACAAAAAAGATACCTCCTCCTGACATGATTTGAAATGAATGCTACAATGAACTGTTCAGTAAAGGTGTCGGGCTAAAAAAAAAGAAAGACAAGCGCCTGATTGGCCGTTCGGCTTGGGACTAAGGATGGGACGCCATAAACCCTGATTGGGGGTGTTTCGTACCTCGCTCTCACCCATGTCCGGACGACCAGAGATTGCGCCCTAGGGGACAGAGTGTACCCAGAGCGACTAGGGAAAACAGGAAAACGCAGAGTTTTGCCTCGGCCCATTGTTGGTCGAATTAATTACTTGCGGGCACGGTTACTGAACACCCCGGACTCTTCATCGAGCCCAGGTTTTTCTTTTTAAAATAAAAACAGCAAACAAATGTTCGCTGAAGCCCCATGCACCTTATGGGGCATTTTTTTTCATAAATTAAAATTATGCTTATCAATCAAATCTTCATATAAATATTTTCGCAAGGATGTATACTTCCAATCATCTGGCAGACCATGCTTTTTGTGATTATTAATTGTGTAATTGTAATGATTTTTAAAATCATCCCCCTTTCTAATGACATGATCACGAAACGATTTTTGCCATTTGAATTTAGGGATAATGATTTGTTTCGATCCATACTTTTGCAAAAATTTTCCTTGACATTCGGCAATTACTTCCCGCACATGAAGGCGACACGTCGACGTGTCGCCTTCATGT
>JABMRF010000034.1 GCA_013202715.1 Candidatus Kuenenbacteria bacterium | reverse complement strand
ATGCAAACAATTATTTCTGGTATGGGCGAGCTTCATTTGGATATTATCATCGATAGAATGAAGAGAGAGTTTAAAGTGGAAGCCAATATTGGTGCTCCGCAAGTTGCTTATCGAGAAACTATCAGAAAAACGGCTGAAGCTGAAGGAAAATATGTTCGTCAGTCAGGTGGCCGTGGTCAGTATGGTCATTGTTGGCTTCGAATTAGTCCGAGAGAACCAGGAGAAGGCTTTGAATTTGTGGAAGAGATCAAGGGTGGCTCTATTCCAAAAGAATATATACCTGCGATTCAAAAAGGAATTAAAGAAGTTTTAGATAAAGGTGTTTTGGCAGGCTATCCTCTTATTGATGTTCAGGCCGTGGTTTACGATGGGTCATTTCATGATGTGGATTCATCCGAAGGAGCATTCAAAATCGCGGGTTCTATGGCCTTTCAGGCTGCAGCCAGAAAAGCTGGTCTTGTTTTACTTGAACCACTCATGAAAGTTGAGGTTGTTGTTCCAGAAAAATATCTTGGTGATGTGGTAGGTGATCTAAATTCAAAAAGAGCACAGATCAATGAAATGAGAGATCGCAGTAAAGTAAAAGTTGTTGATGCCCAAGTGCCATTAGCAGAAATGTTTGGCTATGCAACATCTCTTCGGTCTATGACTCAGGGAAGAGGAAGTTATGCAATGGAATTTTTGAAATATGCAGAAGTACCGTCAAGTGTAGTAGAAAAGATTTTGGCGGCTAAAGAAAAATAGGAGGAGAAGGATATAATTTATATGACAGCGCAATGGGATAAAATATTTGAATTGATAAAAAAAACCGGCGATCGCTGTATTGTAATTGACGGCAAGACCAATCAAACTTTTGTAATAATGGATCTGGATAGTTATGAAAAATTAATGTTCAGAAAAAGTCAGGTAAAAGACTTGACAGAAGACCAAATGTTGGATAGAATAAATCAGGATCTTTCCATGTGGCAAGCAACGCAATTTGATGACCATGACATAGATCTCTCTGACGTAGATTTAGCTGAGCAACTTGCTGAAGATGAATATTATATAGAACCAGTTGATTAAAATATTAGTGAGAGTTAAACTTTGCAAATATATAAAATCATGCTATAATAATCGAAATTGTTATACTGATTGAAGAATATAATTTAATTTAATTTAATGGCGGCTGGATAAAACCTTTGAGACAAAGGGTCGCCTAATGGAGAATAAAAACATGGCAGAAGTATTTGAACGAAACAAACCCCATGTAAATGTGGGAACAATTGGTCACGTTGACCACGGTAAGACCACTCTAACCGCCGCTATTTTGAAGTATTTAATTGGTAAAGGCGGTGTTGCTCAGGATAAAGATGTTAGTCAGATCGACGCAGCGCCTGAGGAAAAAGAACGTGGTATTACTATCGCTACCGCTCACGTTGAGTATGAAACCGAAAAAAGACATTATGCTCACGTTGACTGTCCAGGACATGCTGATTATGTAAAAAACATGATTACTGGTGCAGCTCAAATGGACGGTGCGGTTTTAGTAGTAGCAGCAACTGATGGCCCTATGCCACAGACACGAGAACATATCTTACTTGCAAGGCAAGTTGGTGTTCCGTCAATTGTTGTTTTCCTTAATAAAACTGACCTAGTGGAAGACGCAGAACTAATTGATTTAGTTGAAGAGGAAGTTCGTGATCTATTGAAGAAATACGAATACCCTGGAGATGAAACTCCAATTATCCGAGGATCAGCTCTAAAAGCTTTAGAAAATCCTGGTGATGAAGCTGCAACCAAATGTATCCAAGAATTAATGGACGCCTTGGACACATTTGTTCCAGAACCAAAAAGAGATATTGATAAAGATTTCTTACTACCTATTGAGGATGTTTTCTCAATCGAAGGTCGAGGAACTGTAGTTACCGGTAGAATTGAAAGAGGTATCGTAAAGGTAGGCGAAGAAATTGAAATTGTAGGACTTCGCGATACCCAAAAGACAGTTGTTACTGGCGTAGAAATGTTTAATAAGACCCTAAATGAAGGTCGAGCTGGTGATAATGCTGGTATTCTTCTTCGTGGTTTGAAAAAGGAAGACGTAGAAAGAGGCCAGGTTTTAGCAAAGTCAGGATCAGTTACTCCTCATACAGAATTTGATTGTGAAGTTTATATCTTAACAAAAGATGAAGGTGGTCGTCATAAACCATTTTTCAAAGGTTACAAACCACAGTTTTACATTCGAACAACTGATGTTACCGGTGAAGTAACTTTGCCAGAAGGAACCGAAATGGTAATGCCTGGTGATACAGTAAATGTTAAAGTTAAACTAATCAATACAGTTGCACTTGAAGAAGCACAAAGATTCGCCATCCGTGAAGGTGGGCGTACAATCGGAGCTGGTGTTGTAACTAAGATTACCAAATAAATACATGACTGAAGCAAAAACAGATAAAACTGGTCAAGGCGCTGAAAATATCCAGCGGGTAAGAATCAAAATCAAGGCTTTTGATCATAAAATTATTGATCAATCTACCAAAACTATTATTGAAGCTGGTGAAAGAACCGGTGCCACTATCAAGGGTCCGATTCCATTACCGGTGGAGAAAAAGAAGTTTACGATAAATCGTTCAACTTTCGTGCATAAAGATGCTCGAGATCAGTACGAAATGAGAACGCATAAACGATTGATTGATATTTTAAATCCAAATCCGAAGACAATTGATGCTTTAATGAGCCTAAATTTACCAGCGGGTGTTGACATTGAAATTAAAATGTAATTTTTGCCTAATTTTAGGTAATACTTTGTCTTGGCAAGGTCCAGTTTTGCTATACGTGTATAAGTAAGTTGACAAGATTCAAAAAATGTAATAATATCTCTTTATACTCTATTATGAGAACTTTAGTAACCATCTACGGGTGAAGTGCTAGAGAGCGATTAATTAGAGCAAAGGAATTGTCATTATTGAAAATAGATAAATTAAATTGAAGACTTAAAATATTTCCGCTATAAAAAGACCGGCGGGTTAAGTCCCCGGTCTTTTTGTATAGGCGTTATAATATGAAATTTATCCTAGGAAATAAAATTGAAATGACCCAAAAGTTTTTAGAAGACGGCAGGGTTGTTCCGGTAACCAGAGTAACTGCTGGACCATGTTTTGTTTCCAGAAAAAAGGACGTTGAGGACAAGGATGGTTATCGCGCTGTTCAGGTTTGTTATTCAAATGACAAGAAGGTAGTAGGCAAGCCGATGTCAGGATTTTTCAAAAAAGTATTCAAAAAGGACATGAATTTTCGACATTTAAAAGAATTCAGACTTACCGATACTGATCCAATGTTTGAAAAAATAAAAGTGGGGGATGAGCTCAATGCATCTATTTTTGAAGTAGGAGATATTGTGAAAGTTCAGGGAACATCAAAAGGAAAAGGTTTCCAGGGCGTAGTTCGTCGTCATGGTTTCTCAGGCGGTCCCGCAAGTCATGGTCACAAAGACCAATCTCGTATGCCAGGCTCTAT
>JABMRF010000033.1 GCA_013202715.1 Candidatus Kuenenbacteria bacterium | reverse complement strand
GGGAGGACCTAAGCGTCAACTGGTATGATAACGCAGATTCCGGGTCAAGCCCGGAATGACAGCTTTAGTGGGGTTAGAATGTAGGAGAAAAGCCTCCCTGTCTCGTCACTCCGGACTTGATCCGGAGTCTGTGCCCTCTAACTCACAACAATATATGCTCAAAGAAAAACTACAACAACTGAACTTCACTCCAAACCAAGCCGATGTCTACTTGGCTCTACTTGAACTTGGAGAATCAAAAGTCGGGCCGTTAATTAAAAAAACGAATTTTCACCGCAACATTGTTTATCGCGCACTGGATGATTTGATTGCCCAAAAACTTGTTAGTCGAATTACTCGGCGAGGCGTGTTTTATTATAGTATTCTAAATCCGGATCCATTAATTCAAAATTTAAAATCACAAGAAGAAATTGCCAAAGATGTAATTAAAGAAATTAAATCACAAAAAAAACCCAGTCCTTCAGAAATGATAATTTTATCAGGAGAACAAGGGATGCTAGATATTTACGAGATGATTATTCAACAAGGTGAAGATGTTTACCTAATTGGAGCTACTTTTACTTTTCCGACCCAGTACAAAAGTTTTATTCCTTTACTAAAAAAAGCAAAAACTAAGAAAAAAATTGTACATTATGCTGTAGCGCAACCACAAGCGCGAGAACACAAGGCGGAAACTCTAAAAACCGTGGATCATTTGCGATTTCTGCCAAAAAACTTTCCTGCATCACCAATGGTTCTCTGGATATCTGGCAATATAGTCGGCCATATTATGTGGGAAACTCCGCCGGTTGCCTTTTTAATTAAAAATAAAAAAATCGCCGATAATTATCGCGAGTATTTTCAATTGCTGTGGAAAATGTCGAGCGAGAAATAAATTACCCTCTTCACATTGTAAAAATTTGTAATATTTGGAAAAATCCTGTAAATTTTATACATGAAACTAAAATTACGAGCAGACTACAAGCCAAACGGTGATCAGCCGGATGCAATCAAAAAACTTGTTCAAGGGATCAAGTCCAGTTTTGATAAGCAAACACTGCTTGGCGTAACCGGATCTGGAAAAACCTTTACTATTGCCAATGTAATTGAGGAAACTCAATTGCCTACTCTTGTGATTGCTCACAACAAAACTCTGGCAGCTCAGCTCTGTAGTGAATTTCGTCAGTTTTTTCCTGCCAGCGCCGTAGAATATTTCGTCAGCTACTATGATTATTATCAACCGGAAGCATATCTGCCGAGCTCAGATACATATATCGAAAAAGAAGCGCAAATCAATAAAGAAATTGAGCGACTACGCCACGCCTGCACGCAATCACTCCTGACGCGCAAGGATGTAATCATCATTGCATCAGTTTCAGCCATCTATGGACTCGGCTCACCAGAAGAATACAAAAAAATAACTTTGCATTTAACAAAAAATCAAAAGCTGGACCGACGAGGGATGCTCGAGCAACTAATAGAGATGCAATTTACTCGGACCAATGCAGATCTGATCCGAGGACAATTTCGAATGCGCGGACAAGTTTTTGAAATCATGCCAATCAATGAAGATATTATCTATCGATTTGAAATTTCCGACAAAATAGATTTAATCGAAGCTGTAGATCCCATTACCCGCATAGTGAAACGCGAATTGCCCGGCATTTGGCTCTTTCCTGCCGTGCATTATATTATCAATGACGACATCAGAGAGAAAGCCTTTCACTCCATCCGGGCAGAGCTAAAGACTCAGCTGGCTTTATTCAAAAAACAAAAAAAACTGCTAGAATACGAACGCCTGAAACGACGAGTAAATTATGATCTCGAAATGATCGAAAATGTTGGCTATTGCAGTGGGATCGAAAACTATTCCAGACATTTTGATAATCGAAAACCTGGCGAAGCGCCATTTAACCTAATGGATTATTTCAAAGCAAATAATAAACAGTTTCTAACTATAATCGATGAATCACACGTCACCTTGCCGCAGATCAGAGCCATGTACAAAGGCGACCAGGCACGAAAAAGCACACTGGTCGAACATGGTTTCAGACTGCCAAGTGCCAGAGACAATCGACCACTAAAATTCGATGAATTTGAAAAGAAAAATGATCTAACAATATACACCTCTGCGACTCCCACCGAATTTGAAACAAAAAGCTCCAATCAAATCGTGGAGCAGATCGTCCGCCCGACAGGACTGGTAGATCCCGAAGTTGACATTCGACCAATCACAGGAAAAAACTCAAGATCACAAATCGAAGACCTGATCATAGAGATAGAAAAACAAATAAAGAAGGGCGAAAGAACTCTGGTCACAACTCTCACAAAAAGAATGGCAGAGGATCTCACCGATCATCTGAAAAACAAAAAAATTAACGTTTCATATTTACATAGCGATGTTGACACACTGCAGAGAATCGAAATAATCACCGAGCTTCGTCGAGGGACGATCGATGTCCTGGTCGGAGTGAATCTTCTTCGAGAAGGATTGGATATCCCAGAAGTTTCGCTGGTTGCAATCCTCGATGCGGACAAAGAAGGATTCCTGCGAAACGATACAAGTCTGATTCAAACCATTGGCCGGGCAGCCAGAAATGCAGACGGCCGAGTCTTGCTATATGCCGACAATATCACGGGCTCAATCAAACGAGCGGTGGGAGAAACTGAGCGTCGTAGAAAAAAACAATTAGCTTACAACAAAAAAAATGGCATTACGCCAAAAACTATTGAGAAAAATATCAAAAACATTCTTGAGGAATTTGGATTGACCGTAAAAAAGAAAGGAAAGAAATCCCGAAGTCAAGAAATCAAACAAACTGTCTTGGAACTTGATCTGCAAGGCGACAATCGCCCAATCAAAGAAATCATTCGAGACAAAGAGATGCAGATGAAGGAAGCCGCCCATAAACTGGAATTCGAATTGGCCGCAATACTAAGAGATGAGATTAGACTTTTGAAAATAAATCTATAATACTTCGCATCGTAAAAATTTTAAAAAAAATGACGCCCCCCGCAATACGGGGGGCGTGTTTGTGGGATAGCGTATCTCTACGCTATCCGTTGTGTTACTCGAACCCGGAAGGGAATGGCCGCGTCGCCACTCCGCGAATCCACTGACTGCCCATCACACCCCCGACAATCAAAATGGGGTGCTCGAACGCATTCACCTTTGGCGAAGGCATTCGATCGCATGGGTTTGCCAGGAGACCGAGGAGTTTGAAAAGAATTCCCAAACTTTTCTCCTTAGTAAGTGGTTTTGGGGACATCCTTTGTATGCCCCGTCTAGTCGAATCCACTCGGATACGGCGACGAAGATACTCCGCGGCACCACTGTGCGACCATCTCCTCGCTTTTGTGCGTGGAGCATCCCGCTGCGTTCGCCATCTGCGAAGGCACCAAGATGAACGGGCCGGCCAGTACGCCGAGGAGAAGAAAAAGAATGTTCAATTCCTTTCTCCTTGTCAAAAAACAGTTTATTTCAAATCATCAATACTGCATTATAGCATACATTTAAATACCTGTCAAGAGCAGAGACCACAAATTAGCTAATTTTAGCCAAAAAATACTTTTCTACAATTGACATTGTTTGTGAATTAAATCAAAATACAAAGGGTGCGGTTCTTTTCAATTAACTACCGAGGGATTATGTGGAAAGATTGAAACAAATCCCGAAAAACGAACAAACGGAACTGATATTGAAAGTAGCCAGAAAGCTCAAGCTTCCGAACTCTGCTTTTGACTACTTTATCGAAGTATTCGGTCCGCCGAAATAGAAACCAATCCTCCGAAACTGCGAAAGATTTTTTATTTTCCCTTGATTGACAAAGATCGCCTGCGCTGTTACAATTCATTAGTGAACAAAACATGCTTGACTACCCCCTGTACAAACCTGCACGGGGGCAATTTTACTTGATAAAAGAACAATAACACAATAACATTAGTATGAAATGGACCAAATTCAATCAAACAATCCGGAGCCTCGCGCCCTATCGCCAGAAGCAACTTTTTGAATTGCTTTTTAATAATTTGCTTGATAAATGGGATCAGGCCACAAACATTCCAGCAGTACTCAAAAAAGAATTAAACGAAAACTGCCCAATTGAAACGGTAGGCACTCTTCAGAAATCGAGCGACAAGCAATCTTTCAAAGCGTTAATTACCCTGGAAGACAATGAAAAGATCGAAACCGTTTTGATGCAAAGTCGCAAGGGCCGAAACACGGTCTGTTTGTCCAGCCAAGTCGGATGCACTATGAACTGCGCCTATTGCGCTACCGGCGGGATGGGTTTCAAACGAAACTTAACTGAACTTGAAATGGCTGAACAGCTTCTCTTCTGGAAAAAATTTCTCAAAGAAAAAAACAAACATGTTGATAACGTTGTTTTCATGGGAATGGGCGAGCCATTTGCCAATTACGACAATTTTATCAAGGCCGTAGAGATTATTAATGATAAAAAATATTTTAATATCGGTGCTAGAAAAATATCGGTTTCAACTTGCGGTATAATTGACGGTATCAAAAAGCTCAGCAGAGAGCCAAAGCAAATCAACTTGGCAATATCACTACATGCTTCAAATGACAAGCTCCGAAGTGAAATAATGCCGATCAACAAAGAGGCTTCTATCAAAAAGATTCTACTTGCGGTTGACAATTATATCGAAAAAACAAATCGCAAAGTCATGTTTGAGTACTTACTGCTCTCCGGAATAAACGACGAGGATGAACATGCGGAGGAATTAATTTTGTTAATGGACAAGCCGCTATATGTAATCAACCTAGTGACTTACAATCCGACAGGCAAGTTCAAAAGATCATCAAAATTCCAAACCACAAAATTCAGAAACATTTTGGAAACTGCCGGACTAAATGTTACCCAGAGACATAGCTTTGGCTCTGACATCGACGCTGCTTGCGGTCAACTGGCCGGCAAGTAACAACTGATTTTCACATGGAGAATAAAATAACAATAAAAAACGCGCGAGAACACAACCTCAAAGAGGTAAGCCTCGAAATACCGCGTAACAAAATGATTGTATTTACCGGCATCTCAGGATCAGGTAAATCCAGTCTTGCTTTTGATACAATTTTTGCCGAAGGACAGAGAAGATATCTGGAAAGCTTGTCTTCCTATGCCAGACAATTCCTTGGCGGTATGAACAAACCAAATGTTGATGAAATCACGGGTCTGTCTCCTGCGATATCCATTGATCAAAAGGCGCATAGCTCAAACCCGAGATCAACGGTTGCGACCATTACAGAAATTTATGATTACCTCCGAATTTCATTTGCAAAAATAGGGCAACCATACTGTCCCCTCTGCAAAACGCCATTTAAAAAAGTTACCAGCGATGAAATCAATGACCACATTATCCAGGAGATAAAAAAACTTGAAGGACAAGACAACACCGAAATAAAAATCCTCTCACCAATCGTTCGCGGACGCAAAGGTGAGTTTTATCAACTCCTCTATGACATTTATAATAATGGCTACTCGGAAGCCAGGATTGATGGAAAGATAAAAAGCCTAAAAAGCAAAGTCATCTTGACCAAAAACAAAAAACATACCGTCGAAATCGTAATAGATAAAATTCGTTTTCTCTCTCCGGACGCAATAGAAGAAAGCCCAACGGTACTGCAGAGAATTGCGGAAGCGATAGAAAATGCGATCGAGCTCTCTGACGGACTTTGCACCATTGTTTATCCGGATGGCACTGAAAAAATATTTAGCACAGATTATTCTTGCCCACACGACGGCTATAGTTTCCCGGAAGTTGAGCCAAGACTCTTTAGTTTCAATAGTCCCTATGGATATTGCGATTATTGCACAGGACTTGGCACAAAAGAACTATTTAGCGAGGAGCTCTGCCCGAAATGTGAAGGAAAAAGATTAAATAAGAATGCACTAAGCGTAAAAATTAACAAAAAAAATATTTGCGATATTACAGATCTCAATGTTGTAGAAGCATTGGAATTTTTCGATGAACTCGAAAAAAAGATCACAGTAAAGGAGCTTGAAATATCTAATGTAATTATTGAAGAAATAAAAAGTCGCCTGCAATTCATGTACGACGTAGGTCTTCATTATCTAACACTCAATCGCAGAGGAGGAACACTGTCCGGCGGAGAAGCTCAGCGTATCCGGCTGGCTTCACAAGTTGGAACCAAACTGGTTGGCGCACTCTATGTCCTCGACGAGCCGACCATTGGCCTCCATCAGAGAGACAATGACAGACTTGTTTCCACTCTTCGCAGTCTCTCTGACACGGGTAACACAATTATTATTGTAGAGCATGACGAAAATACGATTTTGGCCAGCGACTGGCTAGTCGATATAGGGCCTGGTGCCGGAATTCACGGTGGAGAGATAGTTTTCAATGGTCCAATAAATAATATCCTTAATAAAAATCTAAAACTAAAACCTGTAGTTGACGATTGCAAAACACAAGGCTCAGCAGAAGATTCTCTAACCGGACAATACATAAGAGGTGAAAAATCAATCGCTCTGCCGGATCGTCATCGCAAAGTTGACAAAAAAACTCCAGCTATCAAAATTTTTGGTGCCAAGGAACACAATTTAAAAAACATTGACATAGAAATCCCCTTGCGGCGTTTAGTTTGTCTCACCGGTGTATCAGGATCTGGTAAATCTACCCTCATGCATGATATTTTGTATCGATCCATTCAAAACAAAAAATTTCGAATGAACAAGAGAGAGGGAGAGCACAAAAAAATAACTGGCATTAAGAGCATTGATAAGGTCATAAAAATCGACCAAGCGCCAATCGGTCGCACACCACGCTCCAATCCAGCAACTTATACAAAAGCCTTTGATTATATCCGAGAAATTTTCGCATCGACCGAGGAGGCCCGCATCCGTGGCTACAAAATCGGCCGATTTAGTTTCAATAAACCGGGAGGAAGATGTGAGCACTGCGAAGGGAGAGGATCGCTCCAGATAGAAATGCACTTTCTGCCCAGCGTAGAAGTTGTTTGTGATATCTGCAAAGGAAAGAGGTACAGCAAGGAAACATTGCAGGTCCACTACAAAGGAAAAAGTGTTTTTGATGTCTTGAACATGACCATTGAAGAGGGAAAAACTTTTTTTCGCGACGTTCCATTTGTTCATGACAAATTGAAGGTCCTGAGCGAAGTCGGACTTGATTATCTGAAGCTCGGCCAGTCAGCCACCACCCTATCTGGTGGTGAGGCTCAACGGATCAAGCTTAGCCGGGAGCTGGCAAAAAGAAATACAACCAATACTTTATACTTAATGGACGAGCCTACCGTTGGCTTGCATTATGATGATGTCAAAAAACTTCTCGAGGTAATCCAAAGACTGGTCTCACAAGGAAATTCTGTGATGGTTATCGAACACAATCTCGACATCATCAAATGCGCTGACTGGCTGATTGATCTCGGACCCGAGGGCGGTGACCTTGGTGGCAATATTGTAAAAGTCGGTACACCAGAAGAGATTGCACGGCATGCCAAGAGTTACACCGGGCAATATTTGAGATCTTCTTTGAAGTAATTATGCAAACAATCAAAAAAAGAGTAGGGCTTAATTGCAATCAGACCCTACTCTTTTATATTATTCAAATATGATAATCCCAAACAATATCCTCCCTCAATTTTCGTTTTTTATCTTTATGTATTTCCACACCAACAACTCTAGTTCGATCTTCCATAATCAATATTGAAAATTCATTTACACCTTCTGGTCTGTCTGACTGATATTCAATTCGTGGATATTTATGAACTTCAACACCTTCTGTTTCATCCAAAAAGTTCCAACTACTTTCAAAATCATGTAACTTGCCCGCAACTTTCCATTCAGGCCTAATAACTTCGATCTTGGCCTCTGGACCAAATTCTCTTTGACACTTCTCAATCCCCTTTTTCACATCTTGCGGACCTGTAGTTATATGACTAAAGAATATACCAGCTTCAGTTCTTACAATCAAAGCTGTACAAGCCGTAAATCTGTTTGATCCAATAATGTCTTCTGGATTAATTTCTTCATTTGGAATAAAAACAAAATCACCAGGACCTATATTATAAAAACGACATTGTCCATAAGTTGCTACTTCAACATCAGCACTCTTTTCAAACATATCCAATTCGTTAAGAAAAAAGATGTGGCTTGCCCCCTGCAATTCTCGATCTAAATCTTTTCCTGGATTATATGCCAATCGCAAATCAGACTTAGGAATCGGCATGCTAAATTCATCCTCGTATTTAGAATAATCCTGATCAGGTGAATCAAAAAAACAGTCAGCAAAATACTGCATTAACAGTTCAGGTTTTTTCACACCAGCAGCTTCAAGTTTTTTTCTAGTAACGTCATAAGACTCCATAAAAACTTTCTGATCCCAGTTTTTTCCTCGTCTACTTCTCCACAAATACCCTTCTAAAGATGTAGTTTTTCTGGCAGTTGCATCTTGACCACCTTCCATTCGAAATGCCATAATAAAATTAGTTAATAATTTATTGTATATATTATACTATTTCAAGAATAAAGTGTCCAATTTGTATGAAAATTAGCGGAAAAATTAAATCAGCCCCAAATAAACCAGGAATTTATCTTTTTTACAATAATAAAAGAGCGCTGATTTATGTTGGCAAAGCAACTAACTTAAAATCAAGAATTCGTAGCTATTTTGCCGGCCAGAAATCACCTCGACCAATAGAAATATTTATTGACGAAGTTTCAAACATTAAATGGATCGAAACTGATTCAGTTCTCGAGGCAATCATTCTCGAGGCTAGATACATAAAAAAACATTTACCGAAATATAATGTCCTAGGCAAGGATGACAAGAGCTGGAACTATTTATATTTAACTGAAGATGAATTTCCGCAATTAAAAAGCATACGCCAACACGAATTGCATAATTCAAAATTCATAATTCATAATTCAAGCTTTTGGGGACCGTTTCCTGGACTGAATACAAAAGCTACTTTCAAAATACTACGTAAACTTTTCAATTATTCAGACTGTAAGCCTGATCAGGGCAAACCATGTTTTTATAATCAGATCGAACAGTGCCTCGGAGTTTGCACGGGGGAAATAACCGCAAAGGAATACAAACAAAAAGTAATCTCACCACTAAAAAGATTTCTTTCCGGCAAAAAAGAGCAGGTAATCAGGTCTCTCGAGAAAAAAATAAAAAACGCGGTTCGCGAAGAAGAATTTGAAGAAGCCGGTCGTCTGCGCGATCAAATTGCTAATCTAAAAAAGATTCATGACGTCAGCCTACTCAACGACTCTCTTTTCTCCTCACCAATCACCAAACACTTTTCACTATTACCACTAACTACGCACAAATCACCAATCACCAAAATCGAGGGTTATGATATCTCAAATCTGGGCTCGACCGGAAAAGTCGGCAGTTTGGTTACTTTTGTAAATGGTGAGCCAAGCAAAAGAGATTATAAAAAATTCAAAATCAAAACTGTTGTAGGTCAAAGTGACGTGCACTGTTTGGCCGAAGTTCTACGACGCAGATTGAAGCACGACGATTGGCCACTACCAAATATAATTTTAGTTGACGGCGGGAAACCACAGCTTTCTACTGCAAAAAGAGAAATTCTAAATTCTAAATTCAAAATTCCGGTAGTCGGAATTGCAAAAGGGAAAGACAGGAAAAAGAATCAATTCTTTATCTCCGACAAATCAATTGCCGGCTGGGTAAAAGAAAACAAAAAAACTTTGATTCAAGTCCGCGATGAGGCGCATCGCTTTGCGATCAAGTATCAAAGGCAACTAAGAAAAATAAAAAAATAAACGCCCCGCTTTGCGTGCAAAGCAGGGCTAATTTCTTAGTTTTTGGGCCAGTTAGGGGCTACATAGTAAACCAGGTCATCTTCAAACCTGATAGGCTGTCCCAACTCGATAGCTAATTCAACTGCGCCTTCAAGTTGTTCCTTCCATTCAGTCTGAAGCTCTTCAAATCTTTTCTGCCACTCCACACCAAGCTTCAAAAAAGCTGCGTTACTTGCTTTTTGAACAGCTGTTGGTTTGCGGTTCTCTTCTTCCATTTCCTCTTCATCAATAACTCCAACCCTTAACCTCCAACGATTATTTTCATTTAAGGGTATTTCATGAGTATAGTAATTCAAGGTCAAAGTAACAAATCTATCATTGAATTCTGCATTAACCTCTTCGATCAAGACCATTTCATCAAACAAGTCTTCCTTGTCAAAACGCTGTAGCATGGCAGCTGCCACGCCATAGCGCCCACCCTTGCAAGCCAGATGAAACGCTGCCGGCAACAGGGTCTTTAAGTATTCTTTTGCCTTACCAATCAAGGTTCTTTCCATTTCAGCATAAAACAAAACCTTTGTTCCAATTCCTAGAATTAATTGCCAGACTCTAGCCAACTTTCCCTCAGAAAGTAATTGGACAAAACTCTGACGATAGAACTCTAAGTCTTCTTTGTCTTTATGCTCACCACGCATACCACAGTCAAGCAATTCACAGTACATCCTCATCATGAAACTACCAGAACCTTCAATCAAATTCTTCCATTGTGCTGGTCGATATTTTTCCCGAAGTATCTGACTAAGTTCACCAGATCTACGGTCTTGGTAAGTAAAACACTTAGCACCAGCTACAGCTATCATGAACTGCGGCCGACAGGTTTTAACTTTGTTCTTTATCCATTTAAGGAACTCGGCTTTGACCTGTTCCATATCCCAACCCAATTCAAGAAAACGATCAACAATTGGATCTAGAACATGACGATCCTCTACATTTGAGGCTTTTACTGGCACAGGCAAAGCTCGGCCTGGTAGTTCAAATAAACGACCATCTCGAAAACGGGAAACTAACAACCATAATTCCACTTGAATAGCCAATTCTTCGTCATGTTCAAAGTACTTTCTTAAAAGCCTTTCCGTTGCCATATAACAACGATGCTCCAAGGAATTACCAGGCTCTATCTTCGCAACCATTAATTCTAACACTGGCTGTAACAACTCTCTGATTGCATCTTTATCCCAATCAAGAAAATCAACCAGACCATCAAAATCAACCATGGCGATTGGCTTTGTCCGCTTGGAAAAATCTTCTTCTTGGGCAAAAAACACCAATAGATCTCTTTGAAAATGATTTCTTGATCGATCAACCTGATCTGTATCATCTGAACTTACAAATTCTGGACGTTCGATTTCAGCCAAAGTGTCAAACAAAATACTTTCATCATTATGGTCACACCAACAAAGCACCAGATGATTTTTCACCATATGCAAAATCAATTCTGCAGCTTTCTCTTTTAATCCATGCTTAGCCATATAACGCAATCTAGCGCCTGGCTCAGTAATTCTGGCAAGTACCCGTTTTGTTTTGTCATCACTCATCGGTTCGCTCCTGTTTTCCCGAACGTGCCCATCCTCAATAGGCTGTTCCGCGGTTGGAAAAATGGCCAGAAAGGCCGCCTCTGAAAGATCTCGATGTAATACCGCAAGAGCACGCACAGCTTTTGCTTGCCGAACTGGGAATCCCAGTTCTTGGGCAAGCTTAAAAGTTTGGTTTGGACTATTTGTCCGCGCCAAATCAATCAACTGCTGATGACTCCAGGCTGATCGAGAGAGTTTTTTGAGCCGCTCAAGGCTATCCGTAGGCGTAGGCATTTCGTGGACCTCCTTTGTTAAAGGTCGAAATTGCTACTCTAACACGGTATTTTACTTTAACAAAACAGGCTATATTTGTCAATCGAAACACAAAACAATAAAAAAACGCCCCGCGATTTGGGGCATTTTGGGTTTTCTCAGGCGCCTGCCTCCATGATGTCCAACTTGCCTCCTTCAAAAAGGCTCTTCAAGTGAACAAAGTCATAGCCTCTGTCACTACAGAAACGTCGCAGGGCATCGAGAGCGCTCATGCCATCAACGCACGCAGGTGGCCCATAATAAATGTAGTATGGGATCATAAGATTTCCTCCGATTTAGTTGAATAAATTACGTTTTATTATAATTGAATTAATATAATTTGTCAAGGGTAATAAAAAACCCGAGTCATGTGACTCGGGATCAACTTTCTATAATCCGCAGTAACTAACTGCCGGGTCTTCTTTCATAATGTCTCCGACTTCATCAGGCTTCAACATTTTTCTCATCGTGTGACGCTGCCACCCTTTAACCACTCGATCAACAAGCGACTTAGCTCCTTCATAAGTTGCGGCGACTCCCTGAATTCCAGTTCGATGCCACTCAGACGTACCATCGGCAATGAACGTAATCATGTGATTTTCATCTTCAAGAGTGAATAGCATTCGGCCAGCGCTGTAGAAAGTCATCAGATTAACACCATCAAACTCAGCAGACAATTTGCCAGATGGTGATTTCTCAACAGCTTTTTTCAAGCCGTAGACTAAAACGCGAGCTGTAAATCTATCAGTCAAAAGGCCAAGTTGATCACTCAACTCTTCCCACTCAGAATCTTTATTTAACATGCCAGTTAACTGATCCTGAGTAGTAATCCTAACCTCACCAGAAGTTAGCTTTGCTTTTTCAATCAAGTCTTTCAGGCCATCCTTACCTTTTGGCGGATGAACAATAGTCACTTCAATCTCTGCTCCAGCAAAATCACCAAAGGGGTTTCTCATATCATCCTGCGCCTCATAGTAATATCGCGCATCTACTTTGATAATATGATTAACTTGACTCAAATTTTCGTAATAACCGCTGAGAAAAGATTTCACAGAACCTTGTCTTTCTTGCTGAAGACCTGAACTCTCTTCTAGCTCATGACCCTGTTCAATAACATAAAAATGGACCCAGTGCTTACCATTATAAGAACTCTCACCTTTTTGAAAAACGCTGAACCGAGTTTCATCTCCAATGTGTTCAGCATGCGCAAAAAGAAAATTCTCATCCACTCGTTGCACACCAATGTGCAGGATTTGTTTGTCCCTCTTGGTTTCTTCTACCTGATAACAAGGTAGAATCCACTTGAGGGCCGGAAACTGCTCAGCTAACTGAGCAATCCGTTCTGGTGTTTGCTGCTTTCTCTCACTCATCTTCTCTTCCTTTTCGGCCTTCCGCCTGAAATTAAAGAACCCAGCCTTCCGCTATAGGGTTCAGGTTAAAAAGAACACAAGAGCTCAGTATAACATATTAAAAAAAATTGTCAACTCAAAATAAAAAAACCGAGCCACACAGCTCGATTTTTGTATATCAGTATTATTTGTATTATATTACTCGATTATAAATTTTCAACTTCTTTGTTCCCGCTTTGTAAAGCTGTGCCGGTCGGCCTAATTCCTGGGAAACCTTATCAATCGGCTCAACCAAGTCCAAAGATAAAATCTTTTTCCGGAAATTTCGTTTATCAATATTTTTATTATAAACCGATTCGTAAAGCTTTTGTAATTCTGTCAGAGTAAATTCAGGATGCATCATGGTCACCGCAACATTGGTGTATTCAAATTTCCATTTCAATCTCTGCCAGGCGTAAAGTAAAATTTCTTTGTGTGACTTCCCGAAAGCTAATGTTGGTAAACCACTAATTGCAAACCATTTAGCGTTAATTGCATCATCAGATGCCTTGAGTCGAATCTTTTCTGGCTCACTGACAAGCACCATATAGGCAGTTGAAATCACTCGCCCGCGAGGATCACGCTTTACTTCACCGAAGGTGTACAACTGTTCCAGGTAACTGGATCGTGAAAGTCCGGTTTCTTCATTTAACTCACGAAGAGCAGCTTCCTCCAGGCTTTCATCTTCACGTACAAATCCACCGGGAATTGCCCACTGTCCGATGCCCGGCGCATATCTTCGCTCAACCAACAAAACACTGAGCTTGTTTTCAATAAAAGCAAAAACAACTATGTCTGCCGCTATGAGCAGTTTCCAATTTTCGGTAATTTTTTTAAATTTAGAATAATTTTTTGGCATATGAGTTTTTATTTATTTCTACGATCATTATAGCACAAAAGTGTATTATTCACAACAACAAAAAAATCAAGCATATCCTGCTCGATTTTTTATTATACTTGATCAATGATTTCACTATATCGTAATAGTCTATACACGCACCATTGAATTTATCAAATTATTTAAATTTGCTCATTACTTTTTTAGCTGAATCACTACTTTCAGGTGAAGCTTTCTGCCCTTCTTCAGCTGTTATTTTTGCAGCTTCTGCGTCCCGTTCTTTTTTTGACAAATGCTCGCTTTTAGCCCGAGAAGCTTCTATAGCTTCTTGTTCTAATGCCTCAGCTAATGGTTTAAGTTTACGAAACAACTTTACCCCATCCTCTTCAGAAATTAATTTATCACCAATTTTGAAAGTTTTTGCACCTGCATTCAAATAAACAAATTCACCATCAAATTCGCCGTGAATAACCCAAGTATTTGCCTCTCTTACTTGAAGCCCTCTCCCCCCATAGGTTCTTCTAAATCTCGGAAATAATGAATCACCATCCTTATTCACATATTCACGTTCAAACATAATATTACCTTCCCTCGCTTTTTCAAGATTCTTTTTAAGTCTTTCTTGTTCTTCTCTTGCTTTTAAAAGTCCTTCACCTGTAACTTTTCCAAGACCTAACTTTTTTTTGAAAAAACCTCTTTCCTCATTTTTAGCTTCTGCTTCTTTTGTAGTCTCGGCCAATCGTTCTAGTCTTCTTTTTGCTGCACCTGATTTATTTTGCGCGCTTATCTTTGGCCCTTCAATTTTCTGTCTGATTTCAAGAGCAGCGACACTGTCCCCAACCTCTATAGCTCGTGTTGCTTTTCTTCTTTGTTCTTCTCTTCTTTTTTCTTCTCGTTTAAAAGACGAAAGTGATTTTTCTGTATTCTGGGGATCAGCTTCTTTAGCTGCTGCCCATTGTTTTCTCCAATTAATTGATTCCATACATTTAATATTATTTATTACTATAGTATTATACAAAATATAATCTATTTTGTCCAATTTACAATAAATTTACAAATAAAAAGCCCTGAACCACTCACGAACATTGTCGTTTGGGTTCAGGGCAAGCCCCCCCGCGATGCGGGGGAGCAAGACTTCTACTTCTTGGCAAACAGCTCTTCGCCGATTGCCTGATGAACAAAGGCGTTGCCCACATAAGTGAGCGCACGCATGTAAACCGCTTCCTTTTTTTCATCAGTCTCAATGATGAGCTGCGCTTCGACGCAATACATGTATTTGCGACCGGATTTACTACGACACTTTTTCAGTCTGCCGTGGTAATTGATCAGGCCGACAACGTAACCCTTTTTCGCTCGCTTTTCGAGTAGGATTTCCACTGCGCAGGTGGCATTAACAACCGGGTCAAGTAACTCTTCCTTCAACTCAATTCCGCAATGATGTTTGGCAGTTCGCAGTGTGATCTGATACAGACCATACGCCGGGCGGGTATCGTCCAATGGATTGATTCCACTTTCCCATACACACAGGTAGGTGAATTCTGCCAAACCGGCCGATTCAAACTGAAAGACAACTTTTTCCTTCACTTCTTCGGGCAAATTTCTCCATCGAGCCAGCAAATCATTAACGTGATAATAACTCACCTTGCCAATTGCCTTACGCGCATAACGCATTTCGATCCGATTGCCGGTAAACCGCTTGGCAATCTTCTTCTTCAGTTTTCTCACTTCATCGAGGCTGATTAATTCTTCAAAATCAGAATCCTCCGCTTGAGCAACGTTTGCAAACCCTAAACAAAGTAGCGTTGCAATCAGTAAAAAAACATTTCGCATGAACCCTCCATAGGTTTGATCTCATGCCTTGCGGTTAACGAAATAGTATAGCAAAGAATGATGATTCAGTCAAGGGGGTGGTCAAAAAAATAGCAAGTTCCCATTGACAATAAATTTGAACCATGCTACAATGGCCTGTTAGAAATGAACATTTAGACAACAAACTAGTAGGAGGCAAAAATGCCGAATATCGAACTTCTATTGACTGATTTTGAAGATGTAGACAATATCATGACCTGGGTGAATGATCCTGAGGTAACTGCTTACTTCGCCACAATGGGCAACATTACCAGAACCAGGGATCAGGAAATTGCCTACCTAAGTACAATGCTGGCCAGCAAAAATGACCGGCTGCTGAGCATCTTTATTGACGATGAGTATGCCGGCCAGTGTTCCATCAACCAAATCCATTGGCCCGCCTTCACCGGCCGATTTTTCATGGTCTTGACCAAGGAATTTCAGGGTCGAGGCCTGGCACCCAAAGTAATCTTCCAACTTCTCAAAGTCGCCCTTGAAGATATGGGCTTGAATAAAATCTGGCTGATTGTCAGAGAGGACAACGAGAAGGGCCGGCATCTTTACAAAAAGTGCGGCTTTGAAACTGAAGGTGTTCTGCGAGAAGAGTACAAAATTGATGACGAGTTCATCAATATGGTTCGAATGGCAATCCTGGCCAAAGAGTACCGCCGTTGGTACAAACGCTAAGAACAACGACTGCCTTGAGTCTTATTCAAGGCGGCCTGCCCCCGCATTGTGGGGGTTTTTTGTTTTTATAAAAGTGTGGTAAAATGGAATTAAATAAATTTCTGCCTGACTTTAGTCATTCAAACACCAGCTAGTTGAGCCCACTAAAGTGGGGTAGAAACATTTTCTCCATATGCAATACTTTCAACTCGCAGTCATTATCATAGGATTCGCTGTAATCGCCTATTTTTTATTAAAGAAAAAAGAAGAAGTAAAAGACGACCAATCCATGATCATGATGCAGGATCAACTCAAAGAAATTCGCCAGAGCTTAAACCTTCAGCAAGGCGACATGCAAAAACAGATCCATACTCAGTTTTCGCAAACTTCACAGATTATCAAGGATGTAACTGAACGCCTTACAAAACTTGACGATACCAACAAACAGGTGATTGGTTTTGCCGAACAGCTTCAAAGCCTGGAAAACATTTTGAAAAATCCGAAACAAAGAGGAATCTTAGGCGAATATTTTCTGGAAACTCTGTTGAAAAATGTTTTTGCGCCAAATCAATACAAAATGCAGTACAAATTCAACGACGGCCTGATCGTTGACGCAGTTGTTTTTCTAAAAGATAAAATAATTCCAGTTGACTCAAAATTTTCACTGGAAAATTATAACAAAATACTGGCCGAAAAAGATCCGGTGCGACATGAACAACTTGAAAAGCAATTCAAAATGGATCTCAAAAACCGAATTGACGAAACCGCAAAATATATCCGCCCAAATGAGAACACAACCGACTTTGCCTTTATGTTTATTCCGTCCGAAGGAATATACTATGACCTATTGGTTAACCAGGTTGGAACAATTAAAGTTAATACCCGCGATCTGATAGAATACGCGTTCAAAGACAAAAAGGTTATCATTGTTTCCCCAACTTCATTTTACGCATATCTGCAAACTGTAATTCAAGGCCTTCGATATTTACAAATCGAAGAGCAAACTCAAGTTATTCGCAAAAATGTTGAACAACTGGCCACTCACCTTTCAGCTTACGAAGAATATATGAAAAAACTTGGCAACAATCTTGGGACAACGGTCAACGCCTACAATATTGCCCATCATGAATTGAAAAAAGTTGACAAGGACATCATGAAGATTGCCAATACCAGCGCAAACATTGAACCGGAAAAACTGGACCGACCTCAAACGGATTAATAAAAAAATAAAAGACCGCCTTCGAATAATATCGAAAGGCGGTTTTTGTTTGCTCTTCCTCAGGAAGAAACTTCCTCTCCCAATGCCTTCGAGAGAGAAGCTTCTATTTCTTCTTCTTCACCCTTGATTGCCTTTACCCTGAGCCGAGTCTCTTCCAACTCTTGTGTCTGCTCCGCGGCTCCAGCTTCCAAAGCTTCAACCGTTTTTGTCAATTCAGCAAGCTTTGCTTTTACGCCGACAAGAACTTCACGTTCCTCATTTCTCTGCACAACAAGTGCTGCCTCATGCTTTTCAGCTGCCTCTTTTTCTTGTCTCTTGGCGATAAGCTCACGTTTCTTATCTCGCACCGCAGTTAATTTGCCGGATGCGATCGCAAGAGAAGCCTCGCGAAAAAAGTCAGCAACGCTGTCAGCCAAGTGAACCGGATTACCGCCTTGACCACTACAGTTCAAGGTTTTTTTGAACTCAAGATATTGCAGTGTCAAGGTTCCGCCCTGAAGTTTGCAAATCTCGCCAAGCCCCACAACATCAACTCCCTGCTCAGCCGCGCTTTCAATCAGCTTACGAATACATTCTTTGCAAATATCTGTTTCAATTTCACCAAGAACAGTTTTAATAACATCCTGCGTGTTTGGGCAAAAGGCACACTTGATTATTTTTCCCGTATCATCAGCCATGAGAGCCTCCTGCGCCCTTCGTAGCTCCGCACAGCAGAGCGAAGAAGAGCTTTCCAGTTTAATAAATGAACTGCTTTCTATCAAATTAATCTTAGTTAATTTTCAGCAAAAAGTCAATAATAAAAAAAGTGAATCAAGTGAACTGAGCGAATTAAATTGACTACTATAACCATAAATCCGTATCTGTAAATAAAAAACGCCGAATCAAGATCCGGCTCATCACTATACTCTTCAATATAGTCAGCGGCCCGTTCAAAAATCGGCTCAATTGCTTCAGGTTCTTTACTGCCACAGAGTTCAACAATTTTCGCGGCCGAGCAGTTCAAAAGCCGAGTTTTAATTTAGAATTCAAGATCACAAATGCAATTTTCTCCGCAATTTCCTGCATAGACAATTTTCATTATTTACCCCCTATTTCGCTAAATTATGTCAATGTTCAACAATTCATCATACTCAACAACTTTCATATTGTCAAAACCCTGAACGACCATGAGAAATTGAAGGGTCAAGGGCGCCGCTAAATTCACTTGACTTATTCTAATTTTAGAGCTACTATAGATTCGAACCCAAATTTAATTTATATTTTAATTTTATATGTGATTTTGCATTTTGCATTTTACATTTTAATTTATGCCGCAACTACAACAAGCAAAAAAAGCTTTGAAAAAAAGCCAAAAGCGAGCAGCTCGAAACAAAGCAATAACCAGTACTGTGAAGACTTTGGTTAAAAAAAGCAGACAAGCAATTGAAAGAAAAGAAGCTGAAGCTGAAACATTAATCAAACAAACAATCCAGAAAATTGATAAGGCCGCTCAAAAAGGCATTATCAAAAAAAATACTGCTGCTCGGAAAAAATCTCGTTTAATGAAGGGCTTTAATAAGTCGAAGAGCTCAAGTTAATTTAGTTAATCGAGTTAATCGAGTTAACCAGGAGCCACCCTATGACCAAAGAAAATAAACTTCACTTGATGCTGGCAATTTTTGTTACAGCTCTTATCTGCGCCAACATCTTAGGCGTAAAAATTATTTCTGTCTTTGGTATGGCTGTGTCAGTTGGAATCTTTATGTTTCCGCTGACATTTTTGATTACCGATATTGTGGAAGAAGTGGAAGGAAGAGAAAAAACAAAAATTTTTATCAAAGCTGGAGCAATTTCTTTAATTATCGTTTTCCTATACACTGCACTGTCCGTCTGGTTGGAACCAAATGCTCGCTATACAAATGACTATGCTTTCCAAGTAATTTTCAAAGGCTCATTGCGTATGATCTTTGCCAGTCTGGTTGCATTTTTAATTGGACAGTATCATGACATCTGGGCTTTTGACTTTTGGAAAAAGAAAACCAAAGGAAAATATCTTTGGTTGCGAAACAATGCTTCAACCTTTATAAGTCAGCTAATCGACTCAACTATTTTCATGTTTATTGCTTTTTATAAATTCGCACCACAGTACGATGCCTGGTTTATTATCAAATTGATAATTCCGTACTGGTTATTCAAAGTGCTATTGGCAGCGATTGATACGCCGTTTTGTTATTGGGGAGTTACGTGGCTAAAAGGCGAGAAAAAGAAAGTTAATTGATAGTTAATTGAAGATAATTGACAGATAATCAAAAACGCCCTTCACAGGAGCGCTTTTCTTTTCCAAAACTAATTTTTTATTTTGAATTTTAATTGTGGTTTTACATTTTGCATTTTACATTTTAAAGTTCCGCCACCAACAAATCAAAGAGCACCTCAAACTTGATGCTTTTCGTTTTTATCTTGATTTCAAAATCCAAAAGACGCTGATAAATCTTTCGAAGCTGGTCCAATTCAAAATTTTTAATATAGTACATGCTTTTTTTGGCGACATAAGGATGCATTTTTAATTCTCTGGCCACTAAATCAGATGACATCGACTGAGTATCTACCAATTCCTTGATCTGCCAAAAAATTCTGAACTGACGGATAAGCATTGTCAATAAATACAGTTCGCTGGCGCCACTTTCCAGTTGATCCTGAAAAAGTTCTAAAATCCGTTTTTTATCTCTGTCGCTAATTGCATCCATGAGCTGAAAAATGTCGTCATTGTATTTTCCCTTGACCATTAAATTAATATCTTCAGTTGTAACCTTTTCTCCCTTTTTATAATTCGCCAGCTTGTGAATTTCCCGGTCCAACTGCCATAAATCACTGCCAATCATGGCGGCTAATAAATTAACTGCTTCCGGTGATAAATTGACCTGAT
>JABMRF010000032.1 GCA_013202715.1 Candidatus Kuenenbacteria bacterium | reverse complement strand
TTATATAAATAATCATCATAACTTCCTTTTCGCTCGCGCCAAATTTTTTCTTCTTTTATAAAATGTTTTTTAATGGTTTGATTGAAAATACCGGCCTCGAACAATTTATCAACTAAATATAAAAATAATGACCAGCGAAAAAGCGTGCCGTCGATATCTAAAAAAAGTAGTCCTTTGTAATTGTTCATATTAGACCAAAGAAGACGGCCAAAGCCGACTCCTTTTATATCATTTTCAACTTTATAAACTTTATAACTTTTCAACTTTCTAACTAACTCACATCATCTTCCGCCGAATAAACGCCGGGATATCCAAATCCTTGTCATCACCATCACTTGTTGTGTCCTCCACTGGAACCATCACATCTTCCGGCCTAATTTTATCCGGATCTTCCGGTGCTGGTGCCAGAGTATCTTGTTCTAACTGCTTGGCATCAAACTGAGGCTTTTCAAATTTGTCTTCTGGAATTTCAGGTTGTTCAGTTTGGGTTGGCGCTGAAAAATAACTTGGTGTTCCCTTTGGCTGAACACGAAGCAAATGATTTTTCGTAGCTATATCATCAAAACCAGTTGCTACAACGGTAATCTTGATAGTATCTTTTAAATTTTCATCAACAACTGCACCAAAAATGATTCTGGCATCATTATCAACTGATTCGGTAATTGCTTTTGCCGCTTCGCTAACTTCATACATGGTAATATCCGGTCCGCCAGTAATTGTGAACAAGATGCCCTTGGCGCCTTCAATAGAAAGCTCGAGCAATGGACTGGAGATTGCCGCTTTTGCCGCTTCAATAGCTCGGTTATCACCTGTGGCTTCTCCCATGCCCATCAAGGCTGAACCGCTATTTTCCATGATTGTTTTTACATCAGCAAAGTCAACGTTAATAAGACCTGGCAGAGTAATTAATTCAGAAATTCCTTGAACACCTTGACGCAAGACTTCATCCACAACCGCAAAGGCGTCAAGAAGTGGAGTTTTTTTATCAATGATTTGCCAGATCCGGTCGTTTGGAATGGTAATCAGGGTATCAACTTTACTGGCCAGCTCGTTCAAGCCTTCCTCAGCAACACTTCGACGAGGACCACCTTCAAAAGAAAATGGTTTTGTTACAACCGCAATGGTTAATGCTCCGAGCTCTTTGGCAATCTCAGCAACCTTGGGACCTGCTCCAGTTCCGGTTCCACCTCCAGCACCAAAAGTAATGAAGACCATGTCAGCACCCTTTAGCATTTCACGCAAATCATTTTGTGATTCTTCTGCCGCTTTGCGACCGATCGACGGATTCATTCCGGATCCTAAACCTCGAGTAGTACTTTTTCCAATATGAAATCTTGTATTTGATAAATTTGTTTGCAGTGCCTGCAAGTCTGTATTAACAACAATAAATTCAACCCCCTTTACTCGGGCTTGAATCATACGGTTAATAGCGGCTCCTCCTCCACCTCCAATGCCAATAACCTTAATTTTGGCGATTGTTTGAATTTCTGGTTTTACTTCCGGCATAGAAATTAGTTATAAGTTAAAAGGTAAAAGTTAAAAGTATATAAAAGGGGTAGAAAGGAATAAAGAACACAAAGAAAGCTACTTTCAACCTGCCAAAGGCTAGATTATGTTCACATTTCTTTAATTCCTAGCTCCCTTCTCCCCCCTTCTTCTTCATTATACTTTACCTTATCACATCTTATTTAAGATATCAAATTTTTGAACCAGCCACTCATTTTATCGGCTACTTCCTTTACAGATCGAAACTTGCTGCTAAAACCACCAAATCTGGCCATGCCCTTTTCATTCAAAATATTATAACCCCACATTACCAGGCCAAGCGCAGTTGCAAACGTTAAATCATTGACCTTATCTACTGCGGTATTAAATCTTTTACTAACTCCTAGAGAAACGGGCAACATAGTTTTTCTTTTTCCAACTTCGATCATTCCAGTCAACTTTGCGCCACCGCCAATCATAATCAATCCTGCTGGCAATAGTCCGCTACGGTTTATTTTTTGTAACTCTTGATCAATTTTTTCAAAAATTTCTTCCACTCTTGCTTCAACAATATCGCCAATATATTTTTTAGAAAAAACCTGATCATCACCGCCAAAATCACGAAGATTAATTTCCTCTCCCTTTTCAAAATTCTGTGGCAAAGCACTTCCGATTTCCATTTTGATTCTTTCAGCCACATCCAGTGATGTTTGCAGGCCAATCGCGAGGTCAGCTGTAATATGATCAGAACCAATCGGCAACAATGTGACGTGAAGAACATCTCCTTCTTCAAAGACGATGACCTTGGTTGTGGCGGCGCCAATATCAACAAGAGCCACACCCAATTCTTTTTGTCGTGTTGATAGGACCGACTCTGATGCAGCCAAAACGCTAAGCACCAAGTCATTGATATCTAATCCAGTTCGATAAATACTTTTTGTTAAATTTTTCACTTGAGAACTGAGTCCGCGAATTACTTGCGTTGTGACTTCCAGTCGAATACCGGACATACCTATCGGATCTTTTACACCAGTTTGATTATCAATAGAAAATGTTTTTGGAATAACGTGCAAGACTTCATAATTGACCGGCGCGGCAACTGCTCTCGCTGCCTCGATAACTCGCTCAACATCATTTTCCTGAATCTCTCCACTGGTTCGAGAGATAGCAATCACTCCGTTGCTTTCCTGAGAATTGATATGGGTTCCCCCAATCCCAACCCAGGTATTTTCGATCGGCAAACCGATCATCCGCTCTGCTTTTTCCAGGCAGGCAGAAATACTGGAAACAGAATCTTCAATACTAACAACAGCGCCCTTGTTTATTCCTTGTGAGGGCACCTCTACTACACCAATGATATTCAGTTGTTCTGTGTCTCCAGTTTTTACTACTTGGCCCACAACAATGCGAACGTTTGCGGAACCAATATCCAAACCGGTAATTATATTATCTGCCATAAAGCTACTTAGTCAATAGTCAAAAGTCAATAGTCAAAAGTTGCAAAATCGAATGCCACTGCTTTTGCATAGACGTGGCGGGTGGGTCGACTCAAGACTTTTGACTCTAGACTCTTGACTACATTATATTACATTTTACTCAAATAGCCAACATTTACTGAAAAAACCCCAAGTTTAGGGGATTTTCTAACCTTTTGTACACAATTTTAGTTCAAAGATTATTACTAAAAATACGGAATAAAAATTATGAGAGCGATCATGACACTTGCAATCGCGGCGACCAGAACAACGGCTGACATAATGTTCTTGATTTCTCCAACATAGTCATGGATCCGCGGTTTCAAAATATCAAGCAAACGCTCAAAAGCGGTATTCAGCATCTCTAAAATGAGAACACCCGCAGCCATTAAAATTATCAAACACCATTGCCACAATTTGATATTAAAATAAATCGCGCCAAACAAAACCACAATCGAAGCTATCAGATGAATCCGAAAATTTTGTTCTTTTTTAATCAAAGAGCCAAGCCCTTTGAAGGCATATTTAAAACTGCGGTACAATCGTTTGATGTTTAACATAAAAATTTTGGGAGAAGGAAGTTAGGAGATTAGCTTCTTAGCTAATTAGGACGTAAACTAACAAGCTAAGAAGCTAACAAGCTTTTTTCAAGTGCTTCCATCTTCCGAGCTTCGCCTTTTTTCTCATGATCATAACCAAGCAAATGAAGATAGCCATGCAAAACCAATCTGATAATTTCTTTTGAAAAGCTGTGCTTAAATTGACGGGCCTGTTTTTCAGCAATGGCCGCACAAATTATAATATCACCCATTGTCTCCCCTTCTCCAGCAAACGAAAGAACGTCAGTTGCCTGATCTTTTTTTCGATAAATTTTGTTTAACTTTTTAATAACGGACGGCGAAACAAAACCCAAGGAAACAATCTGTTGCTTTTTTGTTTTTATCTTTTTTTGAACTAATTTCAATAGCGAATCTATCTGCTTACGCGGTATTCGAAAGTCGGTCTGATTATTAATTTCAGCCTTAATCATAAAGATAAAAGTTATTCTTCAGCTTCAATGAATTCAAAACTATTAAACAACATCTGGAAAACATTTGGGTAGCTGGCGACTTCTTTCAGTCCGATATTATAATTTATAATAAAAACTTGGTTGTCTTTTTCAATATAAACTGTAAATGCGTCCGGACTTTCGATCACATCCAACTTATTAAACGTTTTGAATTTTTTCAAATCAGCTATTTTTACGGATGGCGCCTTTTCAAGATACCATGCTTGCAAACTTTGCCCAGCCGGCTTTTCATCAACAATAATATTAATAAATTCGTTTTGGTTTGTGCTGATCATCAAGTCATCAGGATTATCACTATCCAAAGGTGCAATCAACCAGGCAGTTGGATACAATATTTTATAACCGTAAGTGTTATTGGTATAGTATTTCACAAAATCTTTTTCCCAAAATCGAGTTGCGCTGGCATCGAGTGGACTGTAAAAATTCTTTATTTCTTCCAGGTCGCCATATGTATCATCGTCGCTGTCAACCAATCCGTCTTTTGTGCCGATCAAAGCCTCTTCTTCATCAGTGAGACCGTCTTTGTCTTTGTCAGGACCACTCATTAATGATAATGAAAATTTACTAATCTCCGCTGGATTGAATTTGGCTTGTTTTTCTTCTTCCTCTTCTGCTACCTCAGGCTCTTCCAAATCTGATTCTTCCAGCTCTTCTTCTTCTTCATCTAATGCGTCTCCAGATTCTCCTTCCATGTCAGCCAACTCTTCGGCCTCATCTGCTTGATTTGCTTCAGACACAGCTTCAGTGTCCGGCACTGCCTGATCAGTAGTTTCTTCAGCTGGCACCATACTCAGATACATTAGCCATCCTGATGCTGCTAGAACGATAACCGCCCCAACAATAAGCAAGATTGTTAACCATTTTTTATCTCCCGCTTTTTTCGGTGCACTTGAAGCAACGGGTCCTGGCGCTGGCTTGGCACCCTTTGCAACTTGAGTGGTTTTGTCACCCAAATAATACTCCATTGGCATGGTTTTAATTCTCTCCTCCCCTTCTTTTCCTACGAGCTTTTTTTCAACAGAATTATTTTTTGCTTCCGGAGGAGTTGGAGGTTGCGGTTGAGGATTGTTTGCTTGATCTTTGGCGTTGTCGAACATATTGTTTAGTCAAAAATCTTGAGTCAAAAGTCTAAAGTTGTTAACTACAGACTATTGACTTTTGACTTTTGACTCTAGACTATTTTTAGCTGATTCAAAATTAAGTAGTTTACCCGGTCCTTTTGGATTATATCCTTTTAATATTTCTTCACCGTCCAGAAAACTGTCCCCGTCAGTATCGGAGTCCAGGGGATCGGTTTTATATAATTTTACTTCATCGTAGTCAAACACACCATCCGCGTCCGTATCCATTTTCATTGGGTTTGTTCCCAGTTCTGATTCTTCTGCATTTGATAATCCATCACTATCAGAATCCTGGGCTTTTTTTTCTGCGGGTTCATCTGTTTTGACAGCTGTGTCTTCAACCTCTTTCTTTTCATCTTCTTCTTCCTCTTGTTCTTGCACTACAGCATCGGTTGGATCATTTTTATCTGAATTCAACACAAACTTAAACACCACAACTCCGGCCAAAATCGCAATCAAAACAATTATTACCAGCACGATAATGGCCGGTAAGTAACTTTTTGTTTTTGGCACAGGCTGAATTGGTTGGACCGGCTGAACCGGTTGCGGTTGCGCAACTGAAACCTCCGGAGTCTTTTCAACTCCGGCAAACATATCTTCTACTGGTTTTTGTTCTTCGGGCATTGTAGTTAGTTAAAAGTTTATCAAGTTCATAAAGTTTAAAAGTAATACGACTATTCAAACCCCGGATAAACAATATAGCTCAAATTATGATCTTCTTCAGTTTCAAGTCTAAAATTGATCTTATAGGCTGATTTATTGCCTGAGCCAAGTGGGTCGGCTTCATATGAATAAACTGGATGTTCTTTTGGATTGCCAAAATAAAGATCATAGAATTTTTGGCTATCGCTATTATAGCAAGTGTCTTTGTCATATCCGTTTGGACAAGCCACGCAATATTTATTTGGAACAATACACTGATATTCGTTTACTTGCCCTGGACATTTAATATTATCAAGCAGGGATGTTTCAAACACACAAGTCGAGCCGGTATTTTCAGAGGATTCATTTGCTTGTTCCCACTTGAAATGATTTTCCGGATCTACGGCCAAATTGTTTGACAGCGCTAAACCAAGCTCTTCCTGCCATGATGGCCAGACACTAAATGATTTACCGCGCTCATAAGTTCCGGCGTCGAGCTGTGGCACTTCGCCATTGTGAGTTTGTGAATATTGTTGCAACATCAATCGGAGAGTCACCATATCAGCAACTCGCTTTGTATCTTTTATAAATATTTTTTTATCAATCAAACTTTGCGTAACATTAATATTATATTTAATTAAACTGACCAGTTGAGAATAAATATTTAGGGTTGCTTCATTTGAGCCATGAGAATAGCCAAGCAAATAAATATTATTATAAACATTATCACCGCCTTTGTTTGCCGCGGCCATATATAGAGAAGATCCATCCTTCGCGCCCACATAGCAATATTTTCCTGTGATATATTCTGAAATATCTTCAAACTGGCAGTCAACTTCTACAGGAGTTGTGGATGCCGAAGGATTTGGAGCATATCGTTGATACCACAAGTCCGGCGGAAGAGCTTCCGGGTTTTCATAAATACGCAATGAAATTACATCCGCTGCATCGTCATCATTTGATTCAGTAGCTTCATCTCGGACAAAGAAATACTGATCCAATAATTTTGGCTGTTCCCATGGATCATTGGCATCTTTGCATTTTGCATCAGCAACATCAACTGCTCCGTTACTATCATTATCAACTCCATCATTGCATTGATGAGTAATTTCTTCGGTAGTTTCCAAAACAACATCCTCATATCCCTCCTGCTCTGCTAATTCTGAAATATTAATAAAAGTAAAACTATCACCTAAACATTTTGAGTTCGCATTTTCAACTGTACAATGCGGTTCAAGATTATTTGAATTGACAGAGTGATCTAAATAGTCTTCATTAAAAGTCCAATAGCCGACCAAACCGTCTTCACTACCTGCTAATTTATTGTTCATTGTGCTTTGTATTTCTTGCTCAGATCTTTCTTTACTCCAAAGCCGGAAATCATCCATATAACCACCCCAGGAAGTGCCGGGCTCTTGTCCTCTTGATCCAATATATAAATCATTATCTCCGTTCCAGTTAGCTGAGCTTGAAATATCCAGATCCTGAATTTTTATACCATTTATATATAAGTCAGCCTGATTCGTATCTCCATCAAAAGTTAAGGCAATATGATTAAACCCTAGAGCAAGTGTATCCGTGTCTGTTGTTAGACCCCTAATATTAAAACTGCCATCTGCTGCAACTAATTTAAATCCTACCTTACGCTCGGTTCCTGACTTTATGACAAACAACTGATAATTTTTAGTATTTTGTCCTACCTGAACATTTTTATAAAATATTCTTTTATGCTTAGTTCCGGGCATTATTTCATTAAACACCCATGTTTCAATGGTCCAGGATTGATTTGGATCATCCATATCAAGACCGGAAGAAACAAGAGAGGTATTGGATACTTTCGCCCAATCCATCGTATCATCATAGTAAATTCCATACCTATCTTCTGCTGCCAATTCCGAAATTTCTCCCAGACCCATTTTCAACTTCGGTAAATCATCACCAAAACCGGCTTCGCCGTAATCGCGACAATAGAACAAGCCAACGTTATAATTTGTCTCATATAAATATGTTGTGAAGTAATCACCGGTAAAAGTATCCTGACTTATCAAAGCCTCCCATTTATTATTAGCCGGCTCTTCCGGGTTCCATAAATTATCACAAATGAAAATTGTGAGCTGAGCTGAACCCTCTTTCCACTGACCAACTGTGCTCTTTACCTCTGCTCCTTCCTCTACATCATCGAGCAGATCTCCCAGCGTATCAACTTTGATTGTTGCGGTCGCGGTAATTTGAGCAGTTCCGTTTGTGGCGAGAACTTTCACTTTTGAATTTGGTCTGCCAAGATCCTGGGGAACCACATCAACAATACAGGTCTGAGCGTCTCCTGATCCCTGCAAGTCACAAGCATCTATAGTATCAATCAATGAGCCATTGTTGTGACTCCATTCCCACTCCCAAGCGTAAATATCTTGAACTGGTCCAATGACCTGGCCATCGCTAAGCGCGTTGGCAGTATAGATCACTTCTGATTCAGATTTAAAAACTGTTTTATCCTGCGGAGAAACTTGAACTGCGTCCAATAGACAGGCACTGTCTCCAGTCTTGAAATACATAGTGATCGGATCGAGATTTATATCACACAAATTTTTGAAATCAATTAATTTTACAACGTAATTTTTGTTAGGTTTGAGTAAACTGCTCGGAGAGACACTGACTACTGTATGGCCAGCCTGATTATTAGTAAATTCCACATTTCCAGTTTCAACTTCACATTCAACAACTGCCGCCCAGCCAACCTTGGCAAACAAACCTCTCACAAATGATTTTATTTTATTAAAGACGCCACTGACATCTCCCTCTGGACAAGTATCAACTGCCAGTTCGTATAATTTTACTTGAGCGACTGATGAATCAAACTGTTCAGTCAAAGTAAGATGAACCATAGCGTTGAGGCAAACATTTTCAGCATTCGGTGCAGGGCTACTATCTTCCGGATCAATTATGGAATCTAAATCAGTTTGACAGTATGCGGCAATCAGACTCGGATCATTGCTTCTGAAGTTCAAATCGCCTTCTCCTGATTTTTGTTCCGATACTGGCACACCGGCTTCCTCTGCTTCCGTTGAAATCACGGATGAGCCAAAAATATAGTTAATTATTGAATCATAACTAAAGACCTTAATCCCAGCATTTTCCGCCAAAATATCTAGCGGATCCGGTACAGTTGCAATCTGATACGGACTGCCCTTGGTACCTGTAACAGCCTCACATTCTGCATCTTCACCCAGACCAGCATCTCCATCACCGCAAAAAGATCCGTATTCAAATGAAGAACCTAGATTGAGGCAAGTTGCGCTACATGAATCAGGCAGAGTACATTCACAACCTTCTGTTCCGTAATCACATGGAGCAATAACCTCTTTTTTCTCATCAGCATTACAATCCTCTTCACCTTCTTCACAATTCACCAATGTTGTTTTGAGACAACTGGCTTCACATTCTTCGTCAGAAACAGCATCACCATCATAACTGTCATAAATAGCATTTCCACAACAATTCGTACAACTGCAATCTTCTGCGCCAGCAATACAAGCTTCTGATTTTAGTCCGTCAATACAATCGACAGAGCCCAAACTACATTCAATTATTTTAACGCCACCACTACAATCAGCTTCTGTCTCATCACAAACAACGGCCTTTAGTCCGCCACAGTCAGGATCTGTATCACCGAGCGTACAGTCTATTGTTTTGAATCCACTAAAACAGCCCTCTTCCCCTTCATTGCAAAGAGCCAATTTGGCCGGAACACAGCCCTCTTCTTTTTCTTGACATTCCACCTGCTCGGTACAAACTGCCGGGCACGGAGCAAACCCCTGCCAAACACATTTATTGTTGCAATTTGGATTGTTATCAAGTGAACACACTCCGCTATCATCGCAAACAGCTTCGCATTCTTCACCAGGATCAATTGTTTGATTTCCACAAATCGCGCTTGCTTCTGGATCAGTTATTTTATATTTTGAGCCTTCATTTAAACATAGGGAATTTAGACCATCGCCACCACTGGTATTGCCATCATCCTCATCTTCGCCAGGATCTTTGACACCATTTCCGCAAACAAATCCTTCGGCCGTTCCGGCATTGAGGCAACCACTGGTACAAGCATTTCCATTTGAAACACATTTACATGATTCGTTGGCCAGATCAAATTCACACGGATTTCCAGCATCAAGCCAAACGCACCCCTGATCACACTCTTCATCACCTTCAACCTCAAGATTACCACAACAATTAATTTGATTTTCAGGATCACTACAATTAACAATCGGCTCAGTTAAACATTTGTCACTGCAACCATCTTCGCTGACAGCATTACCATCATCACACTCTTCTCCAAATTCCGGAATTTCATTTCCGCAAATCGCAGCATTGCTGGTACTGCCCAGTAATAAACATTTGTTACTACAATAACTTGGTAGAGCGGCGTTATATTTATTATCACTTATCGTTGCGACATCGAGTTCACTACTGGCCCAAGTCCAGCCATAATTAAACGCATTTAACAATTGACCACTGGCAGAACAAGCATCTGGCTCAGCATAAGGAGCTGACCAGTATTCAACTTCTTCACCTTCCAATTCTACAATTCTCTCTTCCGGGACAACTTCAACTCTATTGATTTTGCATTCCTCAGGATCATTCTTTGTTTTGAATACCCATGAAAATGCGTCAAACTGCCCGTATTCACCAATTTCAAAATCGGACGGAAAGTCACATAAACTATCCGGTGGATAATAATCATTCAATTTAATATTGTCCAGTCCTGCCTGCTCAGTAATCAAATCATTTCCATTACTCAAATTAATACAGGCAAAGGTAATATTTTCTTCTGCTGAACAACCTGGTTCAGCTTTTATTTCGCTGTATGTTGAAAATTGTGCCATTGCAGTATCATAACAACCACAAATAATATCCAGATCAAGATCTGCATCAGTATCATAGCCACCGGTCAAATCAACGGAATCATCACCATCATCATCAAGGCCATTTTCACAATCTCCGCCCGGCGCACTAGTCGTGCGATAATTTAAGTCGGTTAATTTCACGCCACTATAGCTTTCCACATCTTCCGTAATTACAACCCGGTAATATTTATTTGGTTCTAAATTTCTACTTTGTAAATTTATCTTTAATGTACTTATCAGTGACTCTTCGTCAGAATGATAAAATATTTCTTCATCATAGCCTTTCAAAACAAAGTCTGTCAGAACAACACAGTCCTTTGCATAGCAAGAATACAACTGAACATTTTCCGGCGTAAAAGTACTTTGTTTCATTTTTGTATTGAAATGTGCACCCAGCTCGGCATTGATACAGGCTTCTTCGCACTCCGGATAAAAACTAACAACTTTTGGATCGGCAAACTTGATTTCCAAATATCCTTCTTTGTATAAATTATCAAACAAGTCGGCCATCGCCTGAGTCTGAGGCGTAGCCATCGCGAAAATCTCTACTGGAAATTTTGGTTTTGTTTCAAAGTCAATAGTGGCCTTATCGTCAACAATAAGAGTATCATTAAGTTTATAAACACCAATATCTCTTCTTAAGAGATCCTCGCCATCCACAACCTGGCAGACATTTATATTTTCTTCTGGTGGCTGTTGAGCATTACAAGCATATCCATCAAAAACAGCTCTCTCGTCCGGATCTTCCACTGGCAGAACATCCCATTCCCATGGTTCAGTATTGAGAGCAATATCCTGACACTTGTACATTCCGGAAACTTGGAACTTTTCTTTTCCATCTAAATTATCAATCAATCCGGAAAATGGTTTCATTAATAAACTGACAGGGACACATAGCTCACTCTTTGTCTTAAATTGCCAGATATAATCTGCCGGCATGTATTCATCCTTAGCCGTTCCGACTCCGCCTTCACCACCGATGATCTCAACCTGGTACCAAGTATTTTTGAATAAATCATGACGAATACCATAGTCAGTTACAACTTTCTTAACCAAACCAACAAATCCTGTGTCCTCGTTTGGTTCAAGATCATTGGTATCCTCAAGATATGATTGAAAAATATGAAACTCAGATATTGATCCTTCGTTTTCAAATGGATTACATTCGCAACCAGCCGTTCCAAATTCACATTCAGTTCCGCTATCTTCGATCAGAGTACAAGTTACATTCAAATTTGCTGGACCGATATCATTGGGAACTACATCTGTAATTTCGCGTCGCAAACAATCACTTGCATCGCAAACTTCAAGATCACATTTTTCTCCAGAAACTAGACATCTTTTTAAAATAATATTTTTATCAAAATATTCACTTTTCATCTGCATGTTGAAGGTCGCAGAAATCATACCGTTGGGACAAGCTTCTTCGTCACCTTTATATGGAGACGGTGACTGAGCATAAATTTCCGGCCAACAAGTTCTCTCTAGCACTGCTGGAACGTCCGGCAAGGGACCGGTACTCATGAGCCACATATATTCTGAAGGAGAATATTCCTTTGCCACATCACACACAGCCTGACAAGCTCCATTAGCGCAACAACTCTCTCCTTCAACACAAGAATCTGCACTACAACTTCCTACCAAAAAACTCACTTCATTACTATTAAAACTATCAGAGACAAGTGCCTGCAAAAAAACTTTCCCTGACACTGCACTCGCAGGAACTATAACACTGTTAATCAAATCACTGGTCCACTCACCCGCAGTGACAACATCAACTGTGGTATTTTCAACGCCACTAAATACTATTTTATAATTTTCTTGCAACCCAAAGTTTTCTCCGATAAAATCAACCCCAAGGCCGATCGGCCCATTGTTCGGACTAAGTGAACACAGTCCAGGGCCAGGATTGCCTTCAATAACACTAAAACTGACCGGTGGACTGATCAGACCCTGCGCAGTATAAAGAAGTAAATCATAATCTTCTACATCTAGTACATCCGGAACCTTTATAATCACCTCATCATTTGCCCAGCTGTCATTCCCACAGCCAAGAGCGGCCGGATATGACAATTCTGTTCCGGCATCATCAATAATTATAAATTCTACATATCCAACATCAGGACCAAAATTTGTACCGGTAATTGTAATCATTTGGCCGGCCGGTGCTGGACTTGGATTTACTGCTTCGATTGTTGGTAAAGTCTCAATTTGCAAAACAGAAAATTTAACTGCATTACTAACCGATGGTGCGCCCGGAATTATTTCGCACACACAATTATCTTCACCGTCCACACAATCTTCATCTGTTTCAGTATCTGTACAAACTGTGGTCGCAGGTTGCGCTTTTGAAATTGCTACATTATAGTTTATTGGTTGAAGAAGAAGTGGAATTCCAAGACCGTTGACCAGTTTATCTGCCCAGGCATATGCGCTACCTTTTTGCGCCTGAATATCACCGAAGTAAGCGCCATCACCCACGCCCTCCTCACCAAAATTTTCACCAATTGCTTTAACTTCATCTCCTGGAAATCCCTTAGAACAATTATCACCAGTACAGCCTTCTAAAATGACTCCGCACAATCCCGGATAATTTATCTCCGGATTAAATATAAATTCATCGATCCAACCGGTTTCGTTATCAGTTGTATCAATTTTATCCGCTTTGTTAACTAATTTTAATGGTCCAGTTTCGGCATTTTCAGGTACCTTTGCTACAATCTGATAATTTCCCCAGGCGACAGAGCCTTCACAACCAAGTTCAGCTTCAATATAAGGATCATCCGGATTATCTGAATTTGAAAAATATATTTTACTTTTATCTTCGTCATAACTCAAGAATCCAGCGCCGGCAATGGAAACCAAGTTTCCCGGCCCCGCTTCATACGGCATAATGTCAGTAATAATCGGCATGGTACTGCAAATTCCACTGCAGTCTCCGTCGCATTCACTATCCACTTCACAAACCTCGCCGGCATCATCTCCTTCGCCATCGCAACTAAAGACACAAAGACCTGAACAATCAGCATCACTGGTACAGCTATCGCCGTCACAAGATCCACATTCACCACCACAAGCTGGCGGTCCGGCTATAATCTCGCCTAGCTCAGTATCAAGTACATCATCAAAACAATGAGCTGGCAAAACATAGACATCAATTGATTCATTGCCGGTATGGTCATCCACATCTTCCGCTATTGCCTTCAACTCGTGTTCACCCAAATCAACCGTTGCTTCTGAAGTGTCCCAGGTAAAACCGGTCAACTCAATAAGCTTACTTCCATCAAAATCAGTGCTTCCATAGGCTTCATCATCGGCATAAAAACTCACCCCAGACACGCCACCATCATCTTCAATTTTAAGATCAACGCTAATACCGAACAGCGCATTCTGACTAACCTTGGCACCGTCATACGGATATTGAAAAGTTATTACCGGGTCTTCAGTGTCACACATCTCACCAGTTTCAAACGTGCCTAGACACACACTTCCGATCGTACAGCTCAAACTATAACCACCGGTAGCAGATTTAATTACCGTTGGCTTTATGGTAACTTTAAATTTTGTATTTACATCAAAACAAAACTCACTTTCGCATGCTTCATCATTGCAAAGCGTACTCGGTGTAAATTTAACTTTATTATTTGAATAACCGTAAATTTCATATTCACCCTCCACAACTTCGCCAGTGTCTTCATTTGTAATGACAATTGTATCAGAATCGATTGTGTCCGGATGAACTGATTTTGAAAATTCAATTCGAACTCGAGCATCTTTCGGAACAAAGCCTGGCGGGGATGTGCTTGGTGAAATATTTTTGACAATAAAAGCCGTGGCCGTTCCACCACCAAATGGACCAAGTCCACCGCCACCTCCGTCATCATAAACATAATCACCATCACCAATTGCTGAAGTGAATTTGCTAATAATGTATGAGGTTATTGAAAACGCCAACAATATAATCACCAAACCAATAAATCCGTTTACTAAAACTTTTCGGGCTGTGGCCGCTTTTTCTTCCTGACCGGCTGAGGTCATGTACAAAAATCCGCCGTATAAAACAACTCCAATAGCAATTACGCCGAGGAATCCTAGAATAATTCTGATAATTTTACCAATCGTCACTCGCAGATCCTGCTTGCCGGACAAACCGGTCGTTTCACCTACTACATCCACACCCAAATCTAACTCCTGCGCAAAGGCGGTACCAACAAAAAACAAACCAAACCCTAAAAGAACCAGAATCGCGATCAGGCTGATGATTTTAAATTTTTGGTTGTTTGGTTTGGTCATTTTTTCAATATTCTATTACTTAACCGTAAAGACGCATTGTCATTCCGAGCAAAGTCGAGGAATTGCGTCTTTACTGATCCCATGAAGGAGTACATTCTTCAGTATTTGAAACTGTTAAGGAATTGTTACTTGAAACTTCCGGACAACATGAAGAACCCGGTTCATTGACAGTATCCTTACAATTACTATTCAAAACATTATAATTTTTTGCGGCGTCAACGCCGGCATCTGTTGTCGGACTGAAGCAATTGAATCGAGTATCTTTTACTTGAGATTTCATTATTGGCGAATAAAGAGGTACGATATTTTCATCCACTCCGTCCCATTTTTGAAATGGACCATGACTTAAAAACATTTTATTCATCACGACCTGTTTCTTTTCCTCCCCCAGCTCATCAATAACAACTTCCATACCCAAATTTGGATCATACCAGAGGCCGAAAGGTACACCATACTCATCACCAATTAATTTTATTTCTGTATCAACTGAATAAGCGTCCAGATTTTCATTGGCTGTTGCCTTTATTATCAAATTAGAATCTGCGATTAATTCTGTGCGATTAGATGGAATTAATTCGGTAATATATGGAGGAATTAAATCCAAAGTATCGCCAGTTTCAAAATCCCAGCCATAATCATCTAGGCCAAGACCTTCCGCCACTCCGTCCGCATTCCCATCCAGCGAATTTCCACCCATATCCATAATTCCTGAGCCTGGTAGCGCAACGCCACCGGCTAAAATCTCTGCCGCTAGAACGTCTCCGTAGATAGCGGCCTCTGCTGGCAAACAATAGACCGGATCGCCACATGAATTTTTCGCTGCGGTCTGTCCCTCTTCAACAGGGCATTCTGTTGAAGAAGTAAATTGCACAGTTCTATATTGATTAATACCAACATTCCAATAACCTGGAATATGCTTGGTGTCGCAAGCTGAAAGAATTTCTTCATTAGTCATTTGAGTTTCATTATCACTATCACCTGCTGTACAATTTTGAGTTTGAGTGAGCGGTGGAATAACTGGTTCATTAAAATTTATATAAACACCCTGATTCAAATAAACCAGTCCGTCACAATCAACGTCTGCGCAACCAATTTTATTTGGAGAGCAATTGCAACCACTTGGATCGTCAACCGCATATGCCACATCGGCAGGAACAACTGAACTGATTTGCGGTGGCACGAGATCAATAATGGTACTGGTTGTGAAACGCCATTTGTAACCGTCAGGATCGCCAAAAACCTTCATGTCATTTTCATTTTCAATAATATTTGTTAAGAACACAATATATGGAACGTCATCAACTGAACTTCCCATGTGCTGATCTGAATCACCGTATGGATTTAAAATAATTGTTCTTTTGTCTTCGGTCATCATTACGTAACCCGGTACCAATTTATTACTGTCTTCAATATCAAATATTTCTGCTTGCAGGCAGTTTACTAGATTTTCTTCAGGTTGGCTCTCATCAATCATATCTTGGCACTTGTAAACTCTAAAAGCGGATTGGCTAATCGGCCCGCACAAGATAGCGCCCAAACCATCCGGACATTTATTCATATCTGTAGTCTCGATATTATTATCAATAATTGTACTAGGATCAATAGCTTCTTTGAAAGTAACCAAAATCATGGTATTTCGCGGTACACCGGTCTGCTCAGGTTCAGGATAATGGCTCTGAATCACATCGCCAAATGCGCCACTGGACAAACCATAACCAGCGCCCAGTGTTGGTGAGCCGGCAATATGAACTCCGGATCCGGGCGTATTGGCGCCCAATAACATATTAAAAATAAAAGTGGTAATGGCGTAAGCAAAAATTATTATCACCAGACCAATAAAACCATTGACCAGCCTTTTTTGGGCTGCGGACACCTTTGTCGGGTCTCCCGCCGCGGTCATATACTGATAACCAGAATAAATGACAATACTAATGGCTAACGCTCCGAGCAATCCTAATAGACTTTTAATAATCCTCCCAACAATTATACGAGGATCCAATTTTTGCATTCCGGTTTCATCTCCAATTACAGACAAATTTTGATCCATTTCCTGCGCCAAGTCCTGAGCATGTACTATTGGTGAAAATAAAAAAACCACCAATAATAATATAAAACAACTGGCAGTTATTTTTAGGATTAACTGATTCTTTTTATTTTTTTTGACAAGCATGTGATCACGAATTACTCGAATTGGCACGAATTCACGCGAATACCACTAATATTTCATTCGTGGTTATTCGTGCTGATTCGCGCTATTCGTGACTAATAATTTCTTTGACCGCTTTGCTCACGGCGCCGCCATCGGCCTGTCCCTTGAGCTCAGCCATTACCGTTTTCATAACAATACCAAAATTTGATCGATTTTCTTCTGGTAAAGTTTTAAGAACTTGATCAATTTTTTCTTTGATCTGCGCTTCTGATATATCGGCTGGTAAAAATTTTTGTAAAATATCAATTTCGTCCTGTTCCCTCTTTGCTAATTCACTTCTCCCTCCCTGCTCGTAAGCTTCTATTGAATCACGACGTTTTTTTACTTCACTTTTGATCACAGCCAAAGTCTCTTCTTCAGTTAATTCCCTTTTCAATTCAATGCTTTTGTTTTGTAAACTGGATTTCAACATTCTCAAACTGTCTACGACAATTTGATCTTTGGCTTTGAATGCTGTGAGAAACGTCTCTGCAATTTGTTCATTTAGATTCATAAATATTATACCCTTTTATGTGTGGCATGACAAATAATTATTAACAATAAAACCTGATATCCACTTGTTATCGACGACCTCGTCCTTTTTTCTTTGGATCTTCTTCTGGCAATCGGCCAATCTTTTTCAGGTATTCTTTTTTCTCACGAAATTGTTTGCGCGCTAATGTTTCAGCTTTTACAAGATTTCGGCTTTTTGTCCCTCGGTTATAAACTTTTTTCTTGAATTGCAATAAAGTACCGCTTTGCATTAGCCGCTTGTTGAATCTTCTTACAAAAGACTCAAATGTTTCTCCTTTTTTTCTTTTTAATTCTACTGTCATGGTATAAGTCCTTTCTAATTTAATTTATCTTAATTTCCCTTACTCTATGCTAATTTTCAGCAAATGTCAAGCCCTTTTCCTTTTCTCTCTTAGTCGCTTTTTGATCTCCGGAATAACTCTATCTCGTGGAAAAACTTCCTGAATTCCACTATCCAAATCCCGAAGCAAAATAGTATTTTCAACTACTTCTTTTTGTCCGAGAATCAAGACAAATTTCGCGTTTAATTTTATCGCAATATCGAGCTGTGCTTTCAGACTGGCTTTGGAAAAATTTCCTTTCACTGTAAACTTTTCTTTTCGCAGTATTTCAAAAAAAGTATAAATTTGTTGTCTGGCTTGTTCTCCTATTTGTGTTACAAAAACGTCGGGACCGGCAGGCTTTGGAATTTCAACTTTTTTCGTTTTCAATAAATTAATCACCCTTTCCAATCCAACTGCAAATCCAGCTGCCGGAGTACTCTCCCCGCCAACCATTTCAACAAGATAGTCGTAACGACCTCCACCAGCAACGGCCACGCTTTCATTTTCACCTTCTTCTATTGATCGAAGTTCAAAAACCGTTTTATTATAATAATCAAATGTTCTGACAAGACTTGAATCCAAACGATATGGAATTTTCAATTCATCAAGATATTCTAAAACCCGGAATAGATGATTGCGACATTCATCACAGAGCCAGTCAACAGTTTGTGGCGCGTCTTCTTTCAATCGTAAACACTTTGGATTTGTACAAGTTAAAAATTTTAGCGGATCTTTGGTTGTCTTTTTTCGACAGTCTGCGCAAATCCCAGCCCTTTTTGATTTCAGATATCCTGACAATGATTTACTGTATTCCAATCGACAAACAACACAACCGAGACTGTTCAGAATAACTTCCACATCCAATCCTAAATTGTGAACCAAATTATATGCCACAACAATGAGCTCAGCATCAATAGCTGGCGCACCATCACCAATAATTTCAAAACTGGCCTGAGTAAACTGACGCAATTTATTTGGTGCCACTTTTCCTTGTCTAAACATTGGTCCCCAGCAGTAAGTTTTGATCGGCATGGTCTGATTAATCATGTTATGTTTGACAAAGGCGCGAGCAACTGAAGATGTTGCCTCCGGGCGGAGAGCCACTTTTAATCCCTTGTCAATAAGAGTAAAAAGCTCTCTGTCAGCCAATCCGGGTTGTTTAAACAAGGTATGATTAAACAACTCGAACTTCTCAACAACAGGAGTTCTCATTCTAATAAAACTATAATCATGAATTGCGCTTCTCACTTGATTTTCTAAAAAATCCCAATATTTTGCCTCTGAAGGCATCACATCTTTCGTTCCGTCAATCATTGATGGAGTTTTTATTGTTTTAATTTCTTCTTGAGGCTGCTCTTCTTTTTTTCTTCGAGGCATATTTTATCATGGAACATGAAACATGGAACATGGAACAACACTTATCTAGTTGTTCTATGTTCTGTGAACAATGTTCTGTGTCTTATGTAGAAATATTTTCAACAACAATTAAGTTTCGTATTGGACATTTGAGAAAAGAGTAAATCGCCAGAACGGCCAACCGCGGAACCAAACTTTTCCAACGATAAGCTCACGATAGACCGGACCAAAACTTCTTGAATCAAGACTGTAATCACGGTTATCACCCATAACATAAAATTCATTTGCACCAAGCTTCCAGGATTTGCTATTGGACGTTTTTACGTCTTCATCTAGATATCCTGATTCTTCCAGTAAAAATTTAGTGTTCTCTCCCTTTGGATAAATATATATCTGCCCACCGGTGATTTCAATTTTTTCGCCCGGCAAACCAATGATTCGTTTTATAAAAAACTGTGATGGATCTTTTGGATATTTAAACACAATGATATCACCTCTATCAGGTTCTGAAAAACGGTAGTTGATTTCATTAATTATTAAATATTCATGATCATAAAAACTTGGCTCCATTGAAGCGCCCTTGACATAGAAGGGTTGGATCAAAAAATAGCGCACCGGAATAATTATGGCCAGTGAAATACAAACCACCTTTAATAGGTCCCAAAAAAACTGAAGAACCTTTTGCGTAGGAGTTAAGTTGTCTAAAAAGTCTTTGTCTGTAAAGCCCATCCCTAATAAAACTCAAAGTCCAAAATTCATCCTTCGACTTCGCTACGCTTCGCTCAGGATGACATCTTAAAGTTTCAAATCTAAAATTTAAAATTCCAAAACTGGACTCGAATCGTTAATTGCTTCTTAAGTATTATTCTAGATTAGTATAGCATGATTATTATAATTTGGCAAAACCCTTTTTACTAAGTAATCCCCAACTAATTAGGGGCAAAGAGCAAAGAGCAAAGAGCAAAGGGCAAAGGAGAAAAAAAGCATAAAGATTAAAGAATAAAGATTTTTTTAGGCGTTTCTTTAGACTTTCGTCCTTGATCTTTGTTTTTTCTTTGATCCTTGCCCCTTGACACTTGCTCTTCCTGCGAAGCCGCGCCCCTTGCTATTTCTTTAATTTTGTTCTATGATTAACAAGATGAAATGAGCTATTTCTGATTATTTTTTTGTTATGAAATATAATGCAAAACAACCAAATCATATAATTGATTCCCGAATCAATTTAATTAACCGCGAAGACAATGCTTATCCGCGCGGAAAAAAAATATTCCGCGTAAGCAAGTTCATTTTGTACTTATTAATTATTTTAATAATTGCATTTTCAGTCTTTTCATACCAAGTTCTCTTTACAACTAACAGTATCACTGATGTGTTCAGTGGAAAAATAAACATCTTCAAACAGCTCAATACTCTAGCTGGAGAGAGCGGTCGGCTTGCTGGAGAATCGGAAGACAGGATCAATATCTTGCTTTTGGGAATGGGTGGAGCCGGGCATGAAGGACCATATCTAACTGACACAATGATTATTGCAAGCATCCAGCCATCTACAAAAAAAGTCGGCATGCTTTCTGTCCCTCGTGACCTCCTGACCGAGATTCCAGGTTTTGGCTGGTGGAAGGTAAACAATGCCAATGCTTTTGGTGAACAAAAAGACCCAGGAAATGGAGGTGAGCTTGCCAAACAGGTTCTGGAAAAAACATTTGACATCCCTATTCATTACTTTGTCCGAATTGACTTTGCCGGCTTTGAAACAATCATTGACGACCTGGGTGGAATCAAAGTTCTTGTTGATACCGGTTTCACAGATTATCAATATCCGACCAATGATTATAAATATCAGGTTGTTTCATATGAATCTGGATGGCAAACTATGGACGGAGATGAAGCGTTGAAATTTGCCCGCTCGAGGCACGGAAACAATGGCCAAGGATCGGACTTTGCGCGAAGCAAACGTCAGCAAAAAATAATTGAGGCAATCAAAAAACGAGTTTTTTCATATCGGTTTTTACTCAGCCCAAGAAAAATCACAAAACTTTCTCAAAAACTTGCCAAACATCTCCGAACCGACTTTGAGCCCTGGGAAATTGTTAAGCTGGCAAAACTTTTTGAAAAAATTGACACAGAAAACATCATTACAAAAGTTCTTGATGATAGTCCCGAAGGATTATTATATGCAAACATTGTCAATGAAGCCTATGTCCTGCAACCGCGCGGTGATGATTATTTACAAATACAATATTTAGCAAAAAACATTTTCAGAGGAGAGCAAACCCTATCCGAAAAGCAGATCGTAACCGTTGAAATTCATAATGGAACCGAAATCAGCGGCCTGGCGTCTCAAAACTCACAGGAATTGAAACTGCTTGGTTATCGGATAATGAAAATAGGTAACGCTCCAGAACAAAATCAAGAAAAAACCGAAGTTTACAAATTATCAAATAAAGTTCGAATCGAAGAAATTCAATTTTTGGAAAGTAAATTTAAAACATCAGTAAAAGGCTCAGATATTCCCGACTGGGTCGCTGAAATGGCGGCACCGGACCTGGATTTCTTTATAATCCTCGGCCGTGACGCAAATACAACAAAATCATAATATGAAAACTATAAAAAAAGACTACCCCATCGTAGCCTTGATAGGTCGAACAAACGTGGGCAAATCTACAATTTTTAATAAATTAACAGAGAAGAAAGCTGCTCTAGTTTCTTCTATTCCAGGAACAACGAGGGACAGACGATATGGTGAGTGTTATTGGACAGGAAAAACAATTACGCTAACTGATACCGCCGGCCTGGATGTAGAATCTGAACACGACATTGATTTGAAGGCGGTAAAACACGCCAAGCTGGCCATGAAAGAAGCTGACCTTGTTTTTTTTGTTGTTGATGCCAGAGACGGACTCCTGCCTCAAGACAAGGAATACGCCATGATGCTAAAAAAAGCAAACAAGCCGGTAATTCTTACAATCAACAAAGTCGATTCGCAAAAACATTTGAATCAACTCGGTGATTTTCAAAAATTAGGCTTCAAAGATATTGAAACTATTTCTGCAGCTACCGGTGCCGGGACTGGAGATCTTCTGGATACCGTTTTGAAAAGATTGGAAGAAAAAAAGTTATTTAAAAATGAAGAAAAAGATACTGACGAAGAAGAAAAAAAATTCGATGATCATGAAATAAAAATAACACTGCTCGGTAAACCAAATGTGGGAAAGTCTTCACTTCTAAATCAAATCGTTGGTGAAGAAAAATCAATTGTATCCGAAGTTCCTCACACCACTCGCGATAGCCAGGACATCACCATTGAGTACGTCCCACCGAAACCTCCTAAATCAAAAAATTATTCAGCGGAGCCATATCGTCTCACTTTCGTGGACACCGCCGGTGTAATTAAAAAAAGAAAAATCAATAACGCACTCCAGAAAATGAGCATTGAACAGAGCATGGAGAGCCTGGGGGACAGCAATATCGCCCTCCTCCTGATTGACGCGTCACAGCCGATCACAACTCAAGACAAAAATCTATCCAGCGAAGTCCTAGAAAACAGCAAGTCGATAATTTTCGTGGTCAACAAATGGGATCTTGTTGAAGAAAAGACAACTCACTCTGACAATGAATATATAAAATATCTTCACCGCGCTTTTCCTTTTTTGACTTGGGCGCCGATTGTTTTCATCGCTGCCAAGACCGGGTTCAAGGTTTCTCGTTTAATTGATGTTATAATAGAAGTGCATGAGAAACAGCATCAGGAAATCGATCAAGGTCAATTGGTATTATTTCTGCACAAACTACTCAAGAAAAAAATGCCACCAATGGCCATGGGAACAAAGCGTCCATATATTCATAGTATCAAACAAATCTCTCGCTCTCCGCTGGCATTCAAGGTTTTTGCCAGTCAAGCGAAATTTATTCCTAACAGTTATAAAAGATTTATTCAGAATGAACTACGCAAACATTTTGATTTTATGGGCTGTGGAATTAAATTAATTCTATCTGAAAATAAATAAAATAAAGGAGCCGTTGGGCAACCTTGTATAGCCTTGTTTCGCCCCATTTCGCCTTATTAAAATATGAAAATTATCGTCGGCCTTGGTAATCCAGGGAAAAAATATCAATTCACTCGTCACAATATTGGTTTTGCTGTTATTGAATTTTTGCGTGATGAATATCTGCAAGCTGAAGGATTTTCAAAATGGAGCGACAACAAAAAATTTCAAGCCCGCATTTCTGAAGGAAACCTAAATGGTGAGAAAATCATTCTTGCCAAACCTTTGACTTTTATGAATGAGTCCGGAACTACGGTTCAAGCCTTGTTGAATTTTTATAAAACTGCTCCAGAGGACTTGATTGTCATTCACGATGAAGTTGATTTACCGTTTGGAAAATTCAAAATCGAAGCTAATCGCTCCAGTGCTGGACATAACGGAATCAAATCAATAATTGAAAAAATCGGCTCACAGGAATTCACCAGAGTTAGAGTTGGGGTTGGCAAAGAAAATAAACAAAAACAAGGCGATACAGCCAGATTTGTTTTGAACAGTTTTGGCTTTTTAGAAAAATTCAAACTCAAAGAATTGAAAAATAAACTTGTTGAGGAAATAAAAACTTTACTCAATTAAAATATAAAATAAAAAAATAAAAAAATCCGCTCAGGCAGATTTTTTTATTTATCTCGATCCGTACATCTGTACTTAATCAGTAATCCGTAACAAAAAAAAAAGAAGCCCCATCCCAGATGCAGGATAAGGCTTCGTGTTGTCGAATGAGAAGGCTACCGACGGCGACCTCCGCTTGAGCCACGGCGAATTCCGCCACCACGGCTATTGCGACTCGGGGCGGTAGCTCTGCTACTTGATCTGCCGCTGCTGCGGCCGTAGCTCTGGCCACCCTTCTTCTTCTTTTTGCCACCAGATGAGCTCTGGTAGACCGGCTTGGAACCCTGAGACTTCTGTCCCTTGGATCCGTACTGGCCCATGGAACCGTGCTGGGTCTGCCGACCCCTACCGTAGCGACCTGCGTTTGCGTGACTCGCAGGCTGGCCGTGATGGCCACCATTGTGTCGACTTCCTGCATAGGAATACGGACGCCGGGCACCAGCGTGGTGCTGATACGGCGCATACCGACGACCGGTCCAGTGGTAGTACCCACCGTCGTACACGACATAGATGTTTCCCGTGTAAACGAGGGGTGCATCATAGACAACGACCCAGGACGGCCCGTCGTCGTAATAGATGGAGTCGTCGTAGACCCACCCAGCGCACGAACCAGTACCCAGACCAACCAGAACAAGCAGAACAACCAAAATCCAATTTCGCATGAGATCCTCCGTTGGAAGTTTATAGTCAAAAGTTCATTTCCCAAACTTATCTAATATCATTATACCAAACAAGTTTCGAAAATGGATTCTCTTTTTATATTTATAATTTTTATTGTGGTTTTACATTTTTATTTTTTCATTTTAAAAAGCTGATCCGCACAACAACGCTTACCAGCGTAAGTTCCTTCAGCGAACTGACTGAACTTAACTCGCGGATACTCCACAGGATAGGAGGGGATACTGCTTTTCTCCACTGGTAAGCATAGTCGCATAGACCAGCTTAGAACAAATACCAAATTAAGAATTAATAATTAACAACTTAGTCGTTAATTTTTCATTTTTCATTCTTAATTCTTTATTGTTCATTCCCATCTTATATTATCCCCTGATAGGTTGTCAAGTATCTTCATCCTTGTAATATAGAATTATAGCATACTTTATTGAATTTGTCAACCCTTTCAACAACGGGATCAATATATAATCGCTTGTTTTTGCCTAATTTAAGAGAAAATAAAAAAGCCCAGAAATGATCTGGGCCTGCAATTTTAGACAAAAATCCACATTATGAGAACTGCGCTCAAAGGCACAAAAAAGTTGTCCCAATCAGTTGCATAGAGTTCCACTACCGTGGCGACAAAAGCACCAAGCAACAGATTATTCGCACCAAGGCTAAAATTGCCAATATGACAAAAAAGTAAAGCTGAGGAATAACCAAAGACCAAAAAAGCAAAGGAACCGATTAGAGTTTTCTTTCCATACAATCTTTTTTTGAGAAGCTCCGGCCTGACAAAGCCGTTAAGTCCAGTCCCCTTCCATTCTTTGCCAATGAGTCTAGCCATAGGGTCGCCAATAGCTACAAAAAGCGCAGAACAAATCATAACTGCCTTTGGCAGGCCAAAAAATAAATGCATTATTATAATAACAATGCCGGCAATAATAAAATGACTTGATGTGCTTAAATGAGTTTTTTCTTTTTCACGAAGAACCGCAAAGAAAAAATCTCCCGTAAGGACTTTAATTACTTTTTTTACCCACTGAACATTTCTTGATCTGCCGAAATCAAAGGCAATAAAGATCAAGGCAAAGTTTAACAAAAGCGCCAATGCAGTATTGTCGGCAAAATAAAAAAACATTGCCGCCGACGTAATGCTTATTGAATGCCACAGTCCACGGGCCAATTCTTTTCTCTGTAAAATTTTATCAAGGAACATTATTCGCCCTCCTTGTATTTGATATTTTTCCCTTCCAATGATAACATATCATAATACGATTAAAATTAAAAATGCAAAAATAAAAACCACATAATAAAAAAGTAAATTAAATTTTTTTTTGTTTTGGACTTTAATTGTGGTTTTACATTTTTCATTTTACATTTATGAAGTTCCACATCGCTTTTTCGCAGATCACTCGGATCGGTGCAAAAAGATTTGGCTTGATAAAAAATTATTTTCCCGATCTGGAGACCGCATGGAAGGCCTCCACTTTTGAATTGCAACAAGCCGGGCTGGACAAATCAGCGGCAGAGGAAGTTTTCCTGCGTCGCCAGCAATGGAATCCGGACGAGGAGCTGGAAAAATTAAGAAAAGAAAATATCAAGGTAGTTACAATCGATGACGAAAAATATCCAAAGCTCTTGAAGGAAACGTACAATCCCCCATTTATTTTATATTACAAAGGTGATTTGGATAATATCCACGAACAGGCCATCGCGGTTGTGGGTACGCGCAAGATTTCAAATTACGGCAAACAAGTTACACCGCAAATCGTAACACAATTAATTGCTCAGGACATAATCATTGTCAGCGGACTTGCGCTGGGCGTTGATTCGCTGGCGCATTTGACCTGTGTTGAAAACAAAAAGCCAACCATTGCTGTTCTCGGCTCTGGACTGGACAGCCAAAATATTTATCCGTCAATTAACCGAGCACTGGCTGATAATATTGTTAATAATGGCGGGCTAGTGATTACAGAATTCCCAATTGGAATGATGCCCCTTCGTCATAATTTCCCAGCCCGCAACCGCATTATCTCAGGCTTAAGTCTTGGAACTTTAGTAATCGAGGCTGGTCAATCTTCCGGTGCTCTAATTACTGCCAAATTCGCGCTAGAACAAAACCGCGAGGTTTTTGCCATACCAGGGCAGATAAATCATCCTATGTCGCATGGCACAAATGATCTTATAAAAAAAGGAGCCAAGCTGGTTCACTCGGCTGAAGATATTTTTGAAGAATTAAATCTAAAAGAGCTGAAGCAGTTTCAAACAAACAAAGAAATCATTCCTGATTCTCCGGAAGAGGGTACAATTCTGAAACATTTACAAACTGAACCACTTCATATCAATGAGATTGTAAAACTGAGCGATCTCACAACGCAAGAAGTTAATTCTACGCTGATGATGCTCGAGATGAAAGGGAAAGTTAAAAATTTGGGGAATAATAGTTATATTGCGTCGGGGTAAATAAAATGAAAAATGCAAAAATCAAAACCACAATAAAAATTTAGAATAAAAAAATAAGCTTCAACCCACAATTTAAAAACAAAAAAAGGCTCTTGAAATCGTTAATTTGACTTTACAGAAATTCTGACGCTGTTGATTAAATTGAGCAAATTCACTATAATAAAAAAGCTATGAACTTCCAATTATACAAACAATACCACGAAGCTGAACAATACCTCCAGTCGCTCGGCAACATGAGCACTGTTGATTTTTTCAAAGGTTCAGCCAACCCGGATCTTTTGCTCAAACGCTCAAAATATCTTTTGAATTTGGCTGGCAATCCGGACAAAGGGTTAAAAATTATTCATGTAGCCGGAACCAGTGGTAAAGGATCGGTTGTCAATTATATTTATAACATTTTGCAAAAAGCTGGATTCAAAGTTGGCGCGCACTTCTCGCCGTACGTTTCAGTGGCCACGGAAAAAATTCAGATCAACAACAAATTGATTTCAATGAAAGAATTTGTTGACCTGGTCGAGGAAGTAAAACCGATCATTCAAAAATGCCACGAAACTTTTGATACTCCGAGCTATTTCGAAGTATGGCACATGATGGCGTTTCTCTATTTCAAAAAAAAGAAGTGCAACTATGTTGTGCAGGAAACCGGTTGTGGTGGACGATATGATGGATCGAATGCAGTTCGAAAAACTTTGGTTTCAGTTATTACAAATATCGGACTGGACCATACACACATTCTTGGAAATTCAATCAAAAAAATCGCATTCGAAAAGGCGGGTATCATTCGTAAGCATGGAAAAGTTTTTACAGCCGTAAAAAAACCGGTAGCGCTGAAAATTATTCAAGATGAATGTGACAAACTTGGAGCGGACCTCACAATCGTAGAGAGTGGTAAAAAAACAAGAAAACAAGAAATCAATAAAACAAATCAGCTTGTAGCGATCGCCGTTGCGCAGCATCTTCATATTCCGGATAAAAAAATCAAACTTGGACTTACCGAGACAAATCCGATTCCAGCACGATTTGAAATAGTTAAAAAAAATCCAACCGTAATCATCGATGGCGCCCACAATCCTGATAAAATCGCATACCTGACGCAAAAAATCAAGAAATCAATAAAACAAAAAAACAAATTACACTTGATTTGCGGACTAACGCAACATAAAAAACCAAAAGATTGCTTTAAAGAATTGATTAAACTAACAGATTATGTTTACGCGACTCGGCCAACTCTGGGTTTCCGTAAAGTTCTCGATCCGGTTGTGATTGCTAGAGACTTGAAAGCAATTGCTCCCGGTCTAAAGACCGGAGTAAGATGCCGGGTTTTCCTCGATCCGCAAAAAGCGCTCGAAGAGGCTCTCAAAAAAGCAGGCAAAGATGATTTGATCCTGATCACCGGCTCGTTCTTTCTTTGCAGTGATTTAAGAAAGAACTGGATCAGTGAAGAGAAACAACTTGAGCAAAGGACAAATTTTCCAAAATAAAATCTTAACTATAAAAAAAGCTCCGATCGTTGATCGGGGCTTTTGGATCTCTAAACTTCTATTGAAGTCAACTTTTTAAGTAACAAAAGCTGCTTTTGAAAACCTTCTTAAAGGAATATTTATAGGTACTCCCCTGATCACGCATTGAACATACGGAGTATCAACGGTCAAAGGTTTGATTCCCTCCCGTTGATCACCTTCTTGCCAAACTTCTTCGACCCAATCGATTGACAAAACTTCACAAAAACCATCTGGCCATTGAATTTCTAGCCTTGGCGTATTTTCTCTTGTTAATTTTATGCTTCCAAGAACAAAAGTTCTTGTCTGCGCACAGTGACCATATGCATCAAGCTTCTGCATAAAACCTCCCATTAATTAACCTTTCGCCACCCTTTTTCTGTTTTTTCAAAAATATGACCACCAAAGCTTACGAGCCTCAATTCATTTAAAAAAACTCTGTGTTTCACCAGATATTTAAACAACTGAGGTGACAAACCTCTGGCTCTTTTCATTTTTTTGCCGACTTCACTATTGATATCAAAACTGGCCAAACACGATACCAACCTCAAACCACTTGCAGAGCGTGTGCTTTTTTTGAGTTGCATTTCAACTCTTGATGACCCCTGGCGCGAGCGAAACTCCTCCTCAATCGTTATCTCCACACCGCCACGTTTCCGAAACTCTTCCTGAACTTCCTTTTCAACATCAGCACTTTCAGCGCTCTTGGTCTTAACGACTTCTTCTGCTGTCGCTACCGCTGTCATGGCTTCTTTTATTGCCCGCTGTTTTGCTTTGAATTTTGCCAGCGTCTTTTTCAGTTCAGCAAAGTCACTCATTTCTTTCTCCATTTTTAAGTTTTCAAACAGCAACGTCGTTAAACCAACTTACTTCAGAGATGTGCTTTTGTCAAGGTATCTCACTGCCCTGTTTTTTCGCCCATTTGACAAATCTTTTTCCGTCTGTCATATTTACCCTTGAATACAAATAATAATTATTTGCGTTATTCGCGATTCGCATCATTCGTATTTCAAATTCGCGGCATTCGCATTATATTCTATCCTATGAAAACCCTTGTAATCGTTGAGTCGCCAACAAAAGCCCGAACAATTTCCAAATTTCTGCCAAGTAATTATATAGTCGAATCATCATTTGGCCATGTTCGTGATCTCGCAAAAAAGAAGATGGGCATTGATATTGAAAATAATTTTAAGCCAACTTATGAAATACCGGAAAAAGCTGAAAAGCAGGTTGCTAAATTAAAAAAACTTGCCAAGAGCGCCGAAAAGATTTTGTACGCACCCGATGAAGATCGAGAAGGTGAAGCTATTGCCTGGCATTTGCACGAAATTCTAAAACCAAAAAACTTCGAAAGAATTTCATTTCACGAGATTACAAAAAAAGCAATTGAAAAAGCGATAGAATCTCCACGAAAGATTGATATGAATCTGGTTGACTCTCAGCAAGCACGCCGAATACTTGATCGGCTCGTTGGATTTGAGCTAAGTCCATTTCTCTGGAGCAAAGTTGCTCGCGGACTTTCTGCCGGACGAGTGCAGTCGGTAGCCGTCCGGTTGATTGTAGAAAAAGAACGAGAGATCGAAGCCTTTAAGCCAGAAGAATACTGGACAATTGAAGCGATCTTCGACGCTAACGACGGTTCGCAGTCAGGCGAGACGCCGTCGTCTCGCCTGACTGCGAAGATAGAAGCCAAACTCCACGCCAAAGACGGCAAGTCATACAAAAAGTTTGACATTAATAATGAAAAGAAAGCCAAAGAATTAGAAAAAATATTAAAAGACGCGAATTATAAAATTGCCAACATTGAAACCAAAGATTCCAAGAAAAAAGTGCCGGAGCCACTCAAAACTTCGACACTTCAGCAAAACGCCAACAATCGTCTGCACATGTCAGCCAAAGACACAATGCGCGTGGCCCAACAATTGTACGAAGGAATCAAACTTGGCGAGAGAGATGCTGTGGGTTTAATCACTTACATGAGAACCGATTCGCTAAATCTTTCAAACGAGTTTTTAAATCCTTGTCACGATTATATTAAAAAAGAATTTGGTAAAGAATACGCACCGGCAAAACCACGTGTATTCAAAACAAAATCAAAAGGAGCACAAGAAGCGCACGAAGCGATCCGACCAACTCACGTAGAATTCGCACCAAAAGAGATAGAGCAATACCTCGACGCAAAACAGTTCAAAGTTTACAACTTGATCTGGACACGAACCGTTGCCAGCCAGATGAATGAAGCTGTAATGAGCTCCACTTCCATTGACATCAATACCGAAGATGATGCATATACCTTTCGAGCTACAGGGCAAACAATCAAGTTTGACGGTTTCTTAAAAGTTTATGAAACTGACACAAAAGAAAATATTTTGCCAGTTGTAAAAGAAAAACAAACCGTTAAGTTAGAAAAACTTGACCCTGAACAGCATTTCACTCAGCCACCAGCACGATATACCGAAGCCACCCTGGTTAAAATTCTAGAAGAACATGGTATCGGACGCCCGTCTACTTACGCGCCGACAATTTCCACAATTCAGGATCGCAACTATGTTGATAAAGAAGAAAAAAGACTAAAACCAACTGACATGGGAATTATTGTTAATGACATTCTGGTAGAACATTTTCCTGATATCGTTGACTATGACTTTACAGCAGAAATGGAAGAAGACCTGGACAAGATCGCGCACGGCAAAAGAAAATGGCAACCGGTTATCAAAGAGTTTTACGGGCCGTTTCATTCCAACCTGGAAAAGAAAACCAAATCACTGACAAAAAAAGAATTGACCGAAGAAACAACTGAAGAAAAATGCGAGAAGTGTGGTGAAGCGATGGTGATCAAGACCGGACGCTTTGGCCGCTTCATGGCTTGCACCGGTTATCCAGAATGTAAAACAACAAAACCTGTTCCGGGAAGTGAAGAAGCAAAAGAAGAGGAAGAAACTATCGACGAAAAATGTCCTGACTGCGACGCGCCACTGGCCAAGAAACATGGACGCTTTGGCCCGTTCCTCGGTTGCAGTAATTATCCTGATTGTAAATATATAAAAAAATTCAGCAAAAAAACCGGAGTTGAATGTCCGGAGTGCGGCAAGGGCGAACTTGTCTCGCGAAAAGGAAGACGCGGACAAATTTTCTTTGGCTGTGAAAAATATCCAGAATGCAAATTCACCCTTTGGGGCAAACCATCCGGAGGCCATTGTCCGAAATGCAAAGCGCTGACGGTGCTAAAAGGAGAAGAAGAGGTTTGCTCGGATAAGGAATGTGGGAAAACTGCAAAAAAAGTCAAAAGTCTAGAGTCAAAAGTCTAGAGTCAATTCACAACTCATTACTATTGACGCTAGAATCTAGACCGAGACATGAGCTGTCCACAAATCGGTTGACGAGCGCTCTTCACTTTGCTATATTACTTTCGTAGGGTTCTGTGACACCCTACTATCAACTTTAATTGGGGTTACAATCCAGATACCCTACACTCAAAAAGCACTGCCGTAGGCAGTGCTTTTTGAGAAACCCAAAGATCCAAATTTAAAATTCAAACTAAATTCCAAGCTTAAAATTCAAATTCCAAATTTAAAACCCACTAATTCTTCACCTTTGTATTTGGAATTTAGAATTTTATATTTCCCTTGAATTTTGTGCTTTGGGCTTTGAATTTTTTAAAATAAAGACTCCTGGACCAGAGGCCCGGGAGTCTTCAAATTGGGAATTAATTCCCCTACCATCAACAAATGCATTATAGCAAACTTTTTTGATATTGTCAATAGCAAAGGCTATTTTTACTTAAATTTAGCCCAAACAAGTCACTCCCATTGATAACAAGCTAACAAACTAATTAACTAATTAGCTAACCGGAGCTTGATTTTTTCCTAAAATATGCTAAATTAGTAGTATATAATAAAGTATATGGCTGAAATTGATAAAATCATAAAGACAATCCTTGACAAGCAGCCGATCTCTTCTTGCGAACTTTTGAAAAAGACAGATAGATTTTTAAAATCTGAATCAAAGGACTTATCCTTTTTAGATAAAAAATCAATATCCGCCATGGCCTACGAAAAGGCTCAATACGCGGTTAATAAAAATGCAAGAATAGAATTTGTATGCGCTGCTCTGCTTTTTGATTTGGCTCTGAAAAAAAAAGGTCTCACTAAAGAAATAAAAAAACATCTAGGCGAAAAAATAGAATTGCTTGTCAGAAGCCATAATTTTACTAAACGGAAACTACAAAATGAAAATAAAAGGCTGTTTGATCATTCGTATCGAACAGCTTTAATTTTAGCCGGCATTAAAACTGATGTACCCGCAATCTGCACCGCCCTGCTCCACGAGGTTATTTCACATAGCGACACCAACATTGAACAAATCCAAAAATATTTTGGGAAAGAGATTGCTATGCTCCTTCAAAACTTTCAAAAAGTCCGTTCAATAAAAACAGCTAACAACCAGCAATACATTTTACATTTAAGAGAAATGGTTGTGGCGATGGCCGAAGACCTCCGGGTAATTATCATCAAAATGTGTTCAAATATTGACCGCATGAAATCACCAACAAACGAAACACCCGAAAAGCTAAAAGATATTGCCCTTGAATCCAGAGAGATCATGGCGCCACTAACTGATATTTTAGGAATCTGGCAATTGCGCTGGAAACTGGAAGATTATTCATTTAAAATTTTAGATCCGGAGGCTTATGGAAAAATATCCCGCAGATTTGATATTGACGAGAGAAAAAATCGCGAGAAATATATTCAAAAAACTAAAAATATTTTATTGAACGCAGCAAAAGAAGCCGGTATTAAATGTCAAATAGAAGGACGTTTCAAACATTTTTATAGCATCCATCAAAAGATGGAAATTAAGAAAAAAAGTTTTGATGAAATTTGCGATGTCTTTGCCCTGCGAGTAATTGTAAATAACATTGACGACTGCTATCGATTGTTAGGAATAATTCATAGAATTTGGCGCCCGAAACAAAGAAGAATGAAAGATTATATTGCTGCTCCCAAAAGTAATCACTACCGCAGTTTGCACACCACAGTTTTCGGGTTAAATGGCCGCTCAACTGAATTCCAAATTCGCACAAAGCAAATGAACGAGGAAGCTAATTATGGAATTGCCGCTCACTGGTACTACAAAAATCCGAGAAAGAAAACTCCGCCTTGGATTCAAGAACTATTATTAAAACAACAACAATACAAAGAAGATCACGAATTTTTAAGTAAATTTTCTTCGGAAATTTTGCAGAACCGAATTTACACCTACACTCCAAAAGGAGACGTTATTTCACTACCAAGTGGCTCGACTCCGATTGATTTTGCCTATCACATTCATACCGAAATCGGGTCCAAATGTAGTGGCGCAGTTGTAAATGATATTACGGTTGGACTTGATTATGTTTTATCGACCAATGACGTTATAAAAATAATTATCGATAGGACTCAGTCCGGACCAAAATCTTCATGGTTAAATTTTGTAAAAACAAATGCCGCCAAAAAACACATTGAAAACTATTTTAACAAACAGCCAGTAGTAAGAAGCTTTAGACTTTGATATAATAAGTCTAGAGTCAAAAGTCAAAAGTCTAGAATGTTCAAACTCAAGACTTTTGACCCTAGACTTTTGACTAAACCCATGACAATACGACAACTACTTGAAACAATTAAAAAGAACGACCCAAAAGCTGACCTCTCACTGGTTAGCAAGGCTTATGATTTTGCGGAAAAAGCACATCGAGGCCAAAAAAGATCTACCGGCGATGACTACATTCAACATTGTCTGCATACGGCAAAAACACTAAGTGAATTGAACCTACCTCTTCCAATTATTATTGCCGGGCTCCTCCATGACGTGCCGGAAGACACAGAGAAAACGCTTGAAGACGTCAAGAAACACTTTGGGACCGATGTTGCCAAAATGGTCGAAGGCATTACAAAATTGAGCAGAATAAAATATCGGGGCATTGATCGTTACGTGGAAAACTTACGAAAGATGTTTGTGGCCATGGCGCAGGACATTAGAGTTATTTTAATTAAATTTGCAGACCGACTTCACAATTTGCAAACTCTGTATGCACAACCGGCAAACAAACAAAAAAGAACGGCTATGGAAACCTTGGAAATTTACGCGCCGATTGCCAATCGTCTAGGTATCGGAGAACTTCAGGCTCGACTTGAAGACGCTGCTTTTAAATATGCTTATCCGGATGAATTTATTAATATTGAACAACTTATCAAAAAGAACTTCCCGATCAAGAAGAAAAATCTGAACAACATGATTCGAAAAGCAAAAACAAAGTTAGACAAACAAGGTATAAAATACTATGATATATACGGACGGACAAAACATTATTATAGTTTTTATCGAAAATTTTTAAAATTCAATAAAGACGTTACCCAAATCTACGATTTGGTGGCACTACGAATTGTTGTTGACTCGGTAGCTGACTGCTATGCGGTGATGGGTATTATTCATAATACCTGGCCACCAATCAAAGGCCGAATCAAGGATTATATCGCTCAACCAAAACCAAACGGGTACCAATCCTTGCACACGGCGGTATTTGGAGATGACCAGGAAATCGTTGAAATTCAAATTCGAACCCAAAAAATGCACGAGCAGGCAGAGCTGGGAGTTGCTTCTCATTGGCTATACAAAGAATCGCCAAAAGCTGGGAAAAAAGAAGTTGATTGGATGCTTGAGCTGGCTGATTGGTTAAAAGAAATCAAAGATAACAGTAAATTTCTAGAAGGAGCAAAAATTGACGTTTTTCAAAACAGAATTTTTGTCTTCACTCCTCGCGGTGACGTGATCGACCTTCCGGAGGGCGCCACGCCGATTGATTTTGCATTTCATATTCATACTGAGATTGGCAATAAGTGCGCTCAGGTCATGATCAACAATCAAATTTCGTCTCTGGACAAAAAACTGAACAACGGAGACGTGGTTCAGATCGTTACAGACAAAAACCGCAAAGGGCCAAATCCTGAATGGCTCAAATTTGTAAAAACCCGAACTGCGCGGTCTCATATTGAGGTCTACAAAAACAAATCCTGGAAAAAATTCATTCCAAAATTTTCAAATAAAAAATAGAAACAAAACACGAATATCGCCACTCGGCCGTGAGCTCGTGGCCGAACGGCGATATTCGCGATTTGCGACATTCGCGTATAGACTTATTCGCGTCAAATAAAAATATGTTAAAACGAATCCTGTTCAGTAATAAAACATTATTGATAGCAGTGCTATTTATAATTGCTTTCATTCCATTTAAATCAGCCCTTGCCGATGAAGCTCAGCATCACATTAATGGCTCTCCTTTTTGTTGTAATGAAAATTACACACCCTGTGAGCAGGAAACATGCAAAGATATTTCGGATGAGTGGGATGAGATGGAGTGTCTCAATTCAGATGAATACAGTGACCATCTTGATGAATGTCTTGTCGCACATTGCACACCGAGTTACTGTGCTGTTGTTGATCCGCCTGGAGCAATCACCTGCACAGCAGAAACACCAGCCACATGTACGATTGGACCATGTCAAAGTCTTAAAGGTCCTGATTTTTGGTATAATGAACAATGTAATGCAGTCGGATACTGTGCTACCAATATTGGCGAGTGTGATACTGATTGGCAAATTTGTAATGAAACTACAAAGAATTGCGATCCAAAACCGGGAAAATGTGCTACAAATGCAGACTGCACAGACCCGACTCCACAATGTAAAGAAAACACTTGTGTTGCACCGGATGTTGAACCCGCTCCGGACGTTGAACCCGTTGCAGTTTGCGATGCTGATCATTTAAGCCTATGCGACGCTTCAAACTGCGCTACAGATGGCGGTGGTGAATTTGAAGCAAACCAATGCCAGGCAATATCTGGCTCAAAAAAAGGCAACGCTGAGGATCCTTGTGATAATGCTGACGAATGTTTTTCAGGTATTTGCGATACTGTTGCAAAACTATGTAAATGCAGTAGTAATGACCATTGTGTTGAACTGCCTGGCACGTATTGCGCAGAAGACAACATGTGTAATCCTAAAAAAATGGGAGAAGATCCTTGCACTGGAACTGGAGTTGGAACTTGTAAATCGGACATCTGCCTTCCAGACGTTAATCAATGTGGCTGTATCAACGATACTCAATGTAACAACGGAAAAATTTGTAATACAGAATTAAAACAATGTATTGATGCTCCTACTTGCGCCCCAGAGCACTTAGAGCTATGTACTGATCCACAGAAATGCACAGAAGCGACCGGAGAGTTTAACGATGGATATTGTGCGGAACCTGGAGCTGCTTGCGATGAGAATCATTTACCTCTCTGCAAAAACGGCCCAGCTTGCGTTGCTGCAGAAGGACAATATATAGATAATAAATGCGAGCCTACCCCTCCAGCTCCAGCAAACTTGTGCCCCGAAGGAAAATGTGAAGCATGGCAGGATTGTAAGGCGGAAGATGGGACATGTTCACCACAGCCAGGAAAATGTGGAACCAGTGCTGATTGTAATGCGAATCAAAAATGCGACATACCAACCAACTCCTGCAAAATGCTAACAAGCTGTGAAGTGCATGACGACTGTACCACTTTCGAATTCTGTGAAAATAAATTATGCAAAGAAAAAAGAGGAGCCGGGGACTCCTGTCTAAACGACGGTGCGGCCGATAATGATATGTGCATATCAGAAAAGTGTAATGATGACGGAAAATGCGCATGTAATGAAGACTCGCCCTGTAGCACTGCTCAATATTGTGCCGAACAAATTTGCCATGACAAAAAGCTAGATGGAGAAAACTGCCCTGACGCAGCAGACGGAGGAGCCAATAACTGCGTCTCAGGAATATGCCAAGATGTAGGTGGTACTAGTCAATGTGCTTGCACAACGGAATCGTGTCCAGATGGAAAATACTGCGGAGGAACATCTCTTGTTTGCATAGATAAACTGGATGAAGGTGGAGTATGTAAACTTGATGTTAAATGCAAATCAGGAAAATGCGAGATTGTACCTCCTCTAGTTGAAGGTAAGTGCACCAAACCGGTCCCAAAGAAAGCGGGCGGTACCACTCCAGGTTCTGGAGGTACGCCCGGAACAACAGTTCAGCTACCAAATTTTTTGAGCATTGATGATCCATCAATTGTAATCGGTCGAGTGATCAACTTTATTGTCGGCCTGGCTGGAACTGCCGCATTGGTCATCTTCATTTACGGCGGAGTACTCTGGCTGATTTCTGGTGGCCGTCCTGAATATGTCAAAAAAGGAACCAATGCCCTAGTCTGGGCTACGGTTGGACTGGCGATCATCTTTACCAGCTATGTTGCAGTAAATTATATAATTAAACTGCTCGGCGCATAAAATTACAATATTTTTTAATATATAAGTACAGCCTCACAAGTCAGTTTGGCTGTACTTTTTAACTAATTTTACAATAGAAACAGCAAAAAACCTTGACAAAAGCGAAAAAGTGTAGTATAATGGTATATTGGAGTGATCATTAATAATTGAATTTAACTATAAAAGGAGGCCGAAATGGCTATCGCAATCAGCATTGGAGTCGCAATTCTTTCTCTCATTGTCGTTTACCTGATGCACTGTTTGATCGGTGTTGATGAGGTAACCTTTGCGGTTATCAAACGGCTTAACAAACAGTTCGCGGCCGTCAAAGAGGCCGGCTGGCATCTGATCAAACCATGGGAAAATCGCTCGGACACGATCTCTCTGGAAGAGAAAAGCTACAACATCCCACCATTCGAGATGCACTGTACTGTCAAAGACTCTGTCACGCTTGGAACCACCGGAAGAGAAGTCGGAAAAGACATTCTGATGTCACGAGAAATCAGTCTTTCCTACGAACCAAAGTTTGACCTTAATCAGTCTTTTGTCGATATCAGGAAACAGCTCATCGGGTACTACAAACTGATGGGAAAAGTGATCGACAAGACCACAGAAAAAGAGATCACCGTGCTCGAAGAAAGACTTCGAGATATTTCCCAGGCCATGTTCCGTCAGTACGTGAACGGACTACAAATCAATCAGGCAAGAAACCTTGAAAAAGACGACGTCAGAGCTGTGTTTGAAATGATCGAAACGGCAATTATCGAAGAAGATCTACCGGTCAAACTGACCGACCTGCACGTCAACGAACCCTTTGTTCCGAGAAAGGAGACACAGGATCTGTTGGACCAGCGGGGACATGCCTCGTTGCAAATGGAAGTCGATCTTGCCACAGCTGAGAAGGACAGGCAGGTCGCCGTGATTGAAATCGAAACTGCCAAGGCTCACGCTGAGGCAAAGAAGATTTCGCTCGTAACCCTTGCGGAAACGTTTGAGAAGACGCCGTCTGCAGAGGAAGCCCGGCGGTACATCAAGGAACTGAAAGCGCTTGATGCCTTCGCAACCATGTCTGCAAACCCGAACAAGACTTTCCTGTTCAGTGCAGACATTCTCAGTGAAATCACAGCCATGTTTGGCAAAGTCAACGGAGGAAGCTAATCATGGACAAGAAGAAAGTCATAAAGTGGCTCATGATCTTCATCATGATCGCGGCTTTCGCCATGATTGTCATGGAGTTAGCCACAACCTGGAACTTAGGAACAAAGCTGTTCCTTTGCGCCTGGATCGCGGTCATCATCCCCATCATCTTGTACTTTGTGAAGAAACCTGCAACCCCGGCCACCAGGCCCGCTGCTCCTGCCGACGCAGACGATGACGCACCCAAGCAAAAGACTTTGGGCGACTACATTTCTCAAGGTATTGCAGGAATCGTCTTGGTATTGATGGTCCTGGCATTTGCTGGAGGATGTGTCTGGACCGTTCTCTGGGTTGGCGAAGGTATCTGGGACTTTGTTACCACCGGCTCAAAGCATACTGTAGCGGCGATACAAAGTACTTACGACGAAACAAGCGTTCCGTCACCACTACCCACTGGACACTCGAACGTCGACATCGACGACGGGTCATTCAGTGAAGTGATTCGGGACAAAAAGGTCCGCCAAGCTTTCTATCTGCAACAAGGACAGCGTTGGGGCTGGTACTTCGCAGAAGAAATCTGCTACCGGATCCGAAAGGAAAACGAGGAGGTAGCGTTTACCTGCCTCGACCCGCATGAATACGGCGGGAACGGAAAAAAGTGGGCTGCAAACTATGCTGGAGTCTTGGAGGTCAAAACTGACGCCAAGGACCTGCATGTGCAGGTCACCAGGTTCAACTAGAACCAAAAGACCCCCACCGCCACACGGTTGGGGTCTTTTCTATTTTAGAAAACATTATTTCACCTGATCATCTGCAATGTTGTAATTATTGTTTCCGTAAAAATTCATGCTATTCAAAATAATTTTGCTTTCTTCCCACTCATCATAAATCTCAACCTCCACTATCCGATCATCGAACCGGAATGCAACCAAATCAATCAAAACGGACTCCTGGCCGTCTTGATAAGATTTAACATTTTTGAACCACATAGCTTTGTGTCCGTCGATCTCAACTTCTTCTCGTTCATAATTGTACTCTTCAGCAAAAAGGTCCTGAGGTTGAGTTTTGTAAAACTCTTCCAGTGTATACTTTTCTTCATAAGTCACATAACCAAGAATTTTCAGGTCCAAACCTCCTTTTATTCCCTTGGAATACATTTGAACGAGAGTACCCTTTTCTCCGTCATCAATTAATTTCCAGCTGGTCGGGTATCTAAGTTCATAACGAAAAGCTGGGTTCGTATGCACATTCCAGCCCTTGACGCTTGCCTTCACAGAAGCTGAGCTCAGGGTTATGTCGCCTTTGTCCTCCACTTTGCTGCATCCTGTAACAAGAAATACAATAGAAATCAAGATTGCAGCTGTCAATGTTTTTTTCATAAGTTAACTTTTCTATAATTATATTGCTTTTTGAAGTTTTTGTTCAACTGTTTTTGCGTCTTCAGTTGAGTATTTTTTCTGTTGTTCAGCCTTCATGCTTTCAATAGCACTGGCAATGGTCATCATCTCTGTCCGCAGTTTCATTACCTCCTCTTCCCACGCATCTGGGACTTTTCCTGTTTCCTGGTCAATCATTTTGCTCAAGGAAACACCCACGTCATAATCGTTACCCAGTCGTTGTTTTATTTCTTCCCGAAAAGCATTTTCCTTTGCCATTTTTTGCTTCAATAAAGCATCTGCACCCTTAATTAATTCTGAGATACGAACACCCTCTAATCGCATTGTTGCATCTCCCTTTGCAAGCGCTTCTTGCAATCTTGGAACCAATGAACCCAATTCCTCAATTGATCCTTCAGCCTCACCCTGATCTCCCTGCGCAAAAAAATCTTTTTCAGCGACGAGCAAATCTTCGGCAAATTTTGTTTTTCCCTGTTCGGCTCTCATTTTTTGAGCTTCAACTTCTGCCGGAGCTTTAGCTGACGGTTGATCCAGGAGGCCCCTTTTAACAAGTCCGTCCTTTATTCTTGCGCCCAATCCTTTCTTTTTTACTTCTGGTTGCTCTGCTGAAACACCCTGCTGTCTCATGCTTTCCAAAGCTAACTCAATTTGATTTATCTCCAAGTTTAAACTTATAACTGCCTGGGCATATTCATCAGAAAATTTCTTTTGATAATGCTTTCCAGCTACATCTTTTTTAATTTTCTCTTCAAATCCCTTTAGTCTTTTTTGCTTTTGAGCCAGGAAGCTTTCCGCTGATGAAATTAATTCCGGCATTGGAACATCTTCAACTCGCAGAGTCGGAGCTCCATTGTCCAGCATTTCTTGCATTTGGGAAACTATTGGCGCACTTTCAAAAAATTCCTTTTCTGAATCAGAAAAATCAGTTGTCTCATACCCTTTGTCCCCCGTTTTTTCTCCCGGCTTTTCACCCCCTAAAACAGCAGGTCTCTCACCCGTCGCAGATGGTTCAACATCACCTTTTTCTATTTCAGGCTTTATTGCTTCTTTCGGCTTTGTTGTCTTCAATCCTTCTTCTTCTCCTGCTTCTTGATCAGCTTCTGGTTTTTCAGTTTTCAATTCTCTATCTTCCGCAGTAACTTCCACTCCATCTAATAATCTCAGGATAACTTCCCGCCCCATTCTGATTCCTGGCTGAGCAACATCCATCAATTTACCGGTATTTTTTCCCGACTCTAATTCTTTGCTTCTAATATCCAAATCTGTTCGACGCCGATCCCAATCATCTCTTAATTCTGATAGAGCTGTTCCATTTCGAATCGCCTCTGATAAGCGTCCAAAAGACGCATCAGTTTCCTGACCATTTAGGACATAGGACACCATATCAATCTTAGACTGTTTTCCTTCTTTTTTTTCTAAACTCTTTACAATCTTGGCGGCTTCTTTGTATCTGATAACAACAGCAGGCGAACCGCGAAACTCAACCGGAATATCTTCATCTTTTTCTGGTAATTTTTCTAGCTTAGCTGGTTTTTCTTTATTTTCACCTAATGATTTTTCAAAAACCATAGAATTTTTTAATCTTTCTCTTCAGTTATTTTATTTACAATCGCCTGAAGCTCTTCTTCAGAAAAATATTTAATGTTGATTTCTCCTTGTTCTAAATTTCCTTTGATCTCAACTTTTGTGGCCAAGGCTGTCTGTAAATCATCTTGCCAAGCCTGGATCTCAGCGACCAAAACCTTTCGTCTGGTCACTTTTCCTTTTCTGACCGGTTTTCTTTCTTCAGTCTGCCTTACGGTATAGTCGTTTTGTAATATTTTTTTCAATAACGCAAGTTGCTCTTTTTCCTCTTCCAAACCTGCCAAAACCTTAGCATGCCCTTCTGTAATCTTTCCTTCAATAATAGCATCCTGAACAGATTTGGCTAAAAACAACATTCGAATTGTGTTTGCCACACTTGAACGACTGATTCCCAACTTTTGACCAACTTCTTCCTGTGACATTCCAAATTCGTCGATTAAACGTTGATAAGCAATTGCCTTTTCCAAAACATTTAAGTCTTTACGTTGGACATTTTCAATCAAAGCTAATTCAAACTTTTCCTGTTCTTCCGCTTTTCGAACAATAACCGGAACGGTTTCCAGTCCAATAACTTTTGCGGACCTCAAACGTCTTTCACCGGCGATTAACTGGTATCCACCCTCAACTCTAGTTACAATTAAGGGCTGAATTATTCCGTGTACTTTTATTGATTCAATTAATTCTTCCAATTCAGCATGACCAAAACTTTTTCTGGGCTGATGTGGATTTATTTCAACAGAATCAACCGGAACCTGTAATATTCGATCGCCATCGACCGCAACTAAAATGTCTTTATTTTTATCAGAAAGAATGTTTTCAGGCACTTTTTTTGGAATCAGAGAGCTTAGCCCTCTGCCTAATCCTGTAATTTTTGCCATATATACTAGTCTTGAATCTAGAGTCAAAAGTCAAAAGTTGTAAATTGACTCTAGACTATTGACTCAAGACTTTTGACTTGAGTTAAATAATTTCCAATAATTCTCTTGCTAATTTTTGATATGCTTTTGCGCCTTTTGAAGCTGGATCGTAGTGGTGAATTGATTTGCCGTGACTTGGCGCTTCAGTCAGACGAACGTTGCGCGGAATTACGGTACGAAAAATTTTATCCGGAAAATATTTATATAATTCCTGCATAACTTGGTCAGTCAATCGAAGTCGTTTGTCAAACATGGTAATTACAGCACCGATTATTGATAACTCAGGTTTTAAATTTTCCTGAACCAGATTAATTGTACCGATCAATTGACTTAGGCCCTCCAGTGCATAATATTCAGCCTGAACAGGAATCAAAATATAGTCAGCGGCAACAAGACCATTGACCGTTAATAGTCCGAGTGATGGCGGACAATCAATGAGAATAACATCATAATCACCTCTCACTTCAAGCAGGGCTTCTGATAAACGAAACTCCCGATTTGTCATATCAACTAACTCAACATTTGCTCCGGCTAATGCCGGTGTGGCTGGCGCTATCCGATAACCAAGATGATCTGTGGGATGAATAATTTCCCGAAGCAAATATTCACCTGAAATAGCTTCATAAACACCTTTGTCTAAACTACTATAATCAATCCCCAATCCAGAAGTTGCATTTGCCTGCGGATCCAGGTCAACCAAAAGTACGTACTTGCCATGCTCAGCCAAATACGCCCCTAAATTTACGGCAGTTGTAGTTTTCCCTACTCCACCCTTTTGGTTTACAACAGCAATAACTTTTGCCATAATAAAAAAATTCACGAAGTCAAATTCTGCTTCAATTATATAATAAAAAATAGACTTTGACAAGTTGATTCTAATGTATTATAATCAAATAACTTAAAACATGCCGCGGTGGTGAAATTGGTAGACGCACTGGACTCAAAATCCAGCGGTAGCAATACCATGCCGGTTCGATTCCGGCCCGCGGCACCAGTCTTCGCTCTGTACTTCGTCAGAGCTTCGACTGGCACAGCCATTCTAACATTCTCGAAATTCAAAGTAAGTCTTAAATTCAGATTTAAAATTTACTTCGGGTTTTCAGCCCTGTTTTTTTTACTCTTGCAAAGTGGATGAAGGAGACGCGATGCAAACAGGCGATGTTATCAGATTTTCGGAGCTGCCAAACGACATGACCTACATTTTCGAAATACCTGTCCGTCCAAAAAAACAGTTCACTCGTCTTCATTCAATGCCTGAAGGCGTGGCCATTCGAGCATACAAACCCGACGAAGCTAGCGGTTGGGAAGCTCATCCCAACTTGAGAGAAAGGATTGCTCCGGATGAACGAATAAAAATCATCGCAACTGTCAATCATTGCAAAGACTAAAATAGAACCAAATTTAAAACCGAGATCGCTGTCTCGGTTTTTTTCTTTTACTCAATTTCTTTTCTAAAGCTCAACACACTGATTGGGGCCAATGCTGAGCGCGCTGATTGCGTCAATGATTTTCTTGGCTCTGGTTGAGCCAATTCCGGGGATGCTCATCAGCTGTTCACCGGAAAATCCACGGATCTGAGCCACAACTTGAACGTCTGCCGCAACAAGCGGATTGATTTCATGTCCGGTCAAATCAGTCAGATTGATCAGGTTGTCAATCGGCTCAGCCAACAGCTCCGGCCTGACAATCAAAACTTCCCCGCGCCCCATAGCGTCATCTTCCTTGATCACAACCTTGGGTTGCCCAACTGCTCGGACTCGTTTGCTTTCCCAGTCAATAAGAGTAAGGACTTTGCCCT
>JABMRF010000031.1 GCA_013202715.1 Candidatus Kuenenbacteria bacterium | reverse complement strand
AGTTAATTGAGTTTGCGCCAAAGGACGCATCAGCCTATGGCTGTAATTAAGCGAATTCAGAGAATTAGAAATCTCTCAATCTCTGAGCCCTTTAAAGCTCTGTAACCTTTTCCTGATAATCCTTCAACTTCTGATTGTCTGGATTAACTTCTTCTAATCTTTTTATTAAATCTATAACCAGGGATTTATTTTTTACAATAATACCGATTTGAATCATTTGATCCAGGTTACGTGGATTATTTGGCTGAAACTGCAAAGCCTTCTCATAATGCTCAAACGTTTTTTCATTTTTATTCATCAATTCATAAATCTGGCCCAAATCAGTATGAGCCTCTACAAGTTCACTAGCATTAGATACCGTTTTAATTTCCCGACCAAGATCATCCTTTTTTGTAACAGACCTGCTTTCTTTTACAATTACTTTCAAAACAAACTGCAACGTTTGCAAAGCTTGCTTGTATTCTTTTTGTTCTTGATAAATATGAGCCAAACCTCTATATGCAATTAAATTCTTCGGCTCCAAACTAACAATTTCAATATATTTTTTTTCAGCATCAGAATATTTTTCAGCTTTTACCAAGGCTTCTGCTTCTTGTAAATAAGTCTTTATCTTTTGATCTAAATCCTTGCCTTTCAAAGGAACCTTTTCTTCCGCTTCTTTTTTATACTTTTTTTCTAAATCATAAATTTTCTTAAAAAATTTGGCTAATGAATTCTTGATAGCACCAAAAACCGGTTTTGCTCCCTTTTGTACAATTTCTTTTCCTATTTTTGTTTTTCTTTTCATTCTGGCCAGTAAAATCCGGTTCCTGGTCTCCGCTGTTTTTGATTCAGGAACAGTTTCAGTATCCAGAGCTTTCAGCTTTGGAATTTTTCTACCAATCAAAAAAATGATCACGCCAAGGCTGATTACAATTATCGAAATTAAAATTATGTTTAGTAACATAGTTAGCTCGAAATATAATAGAAACAAATAGAAATAAGTTGAAATAAATTGAAATAGACTAAAACAAGTAATTTGCTACCTATATATTTCTATCTATTTCACGAAGCGTATTTCCATTTATTTCTAACCCCGATTCCGACTTCCCAGAACCTGAATTTTTCTCTCTACAGTTTTCTGCATTTGTACAATTGCAGGCGCAAGAATCTTCCGCGGATCAAAAATGTTCTTGTTTTCCATCAAAAATTTACGTTCGGCTTTTGCAAATGAGATTCGCAGTTCACTGTCAATATTTACGATTCGAATACCACGCTTTATCGCGCCCTTGATCTGATTATCTGAAAAACCTGAGGCACCATGCAGGACTAGCGGTATAGATACTAGCTTATCAATTTTTTCCAATCTTTTCAAGTCCAAGATCAATTTCTTTTTTCCGATGATTTTTTGTACACCGTGATAATTTCCGATCGCCACGGCAAAGGTGTCAACTTTTGTTTCTTTTACAAACTGTTTCGCTTCCTCTGGATCGGTAAAAAAGCCTTGTCCTTTACCCACTTTGACCCAGTCTTCTGAGCCTTCCAGTCGTCCCAATTCAGCTTGAACCCAAACTTTCCTGGCTCTTGCGTATTTGACAACTTTTTTAACCAGCTGAACATTTTTTTTGTAAGGATAGACTGACCCATCAATCATGACGGATGAGTAGCCAAGCTTTATGCATTCTTTAATTAATTCATAATCATGGCCATGGTCCAAATGCAGAGCAACAGGGACTTTTAGGTCTTCAGCTGCCGCTTTTACTAATGCAACAATCTCTTCTAAGCCTGCATATTTAATCGCGCCTTCGGTGGTCTGAATAATAACCGGAGACTTCATTTTTTCCGCTGCGGCAAGAACTGCCTGGAGTATTTCCAGATTATTAACGTTAAATGCGCCAACAGCGTACTGACCTTTCTCGGCGTTCTTAATTATTTTTTTAATGTGAGTAAGCATATTTTTTATTTTTCATTTTTATTGTGGTTTTACATTTTACATTTTTCATTTTATTCCCCTTCCAACGCAACATTATACATTTCCTCAATATCCAGGCTCGCCCCTCCAACCAAGATCCCATCCAAAACTTCAGATACCCAATAATCTTTGGCAATAATACTGTTGATACTACCGCCATACAATAAGCGCACCTTATCATTATAAAACTTTTCTGAATATAAACTGCTTACAGTTCGCTTGATTGTTCTATGAAAGGCAAAAATATTTTCCGCTTCTAAAAACTGACCCGTTCCAACTGCCCAGACCGGCTCGTACGCAATAACAAGCTCATTTTCTGGTAAGCCATCAACCTTCGAGATTGCGGCTTGAAGCTGTCTCACAATTGCTGAATCTGAACGACCGCTATTTTTTTCTTCCAGAGTTTCACCGATGCAGAGGATTGGAATCAAATCGTTATGATAACACTGATTAATTTTTCGATTGACCATATCGTCAGTTTCGTTCATTTTGATTCGCCTCTCCGAGTGGCCAACAATAACATAGCTGCAGCCAAGCTCTTTTATTTGGGCTGCAGAAATTTCACCGGTATATTTCCCTTTTGCCTGCGCCGCGACATTTTGGGCGGCCAACTGAAGATGAGTTCTGCCGAGTAAATTTTTCACTTCTTTTAAATAAACACAACTTGGCGCAAAAGCAATTTCAACTTGAGTAATCTTTTTTAACCTTTTTTTATAATTCAAAACCAAATCCAAAGTTTCAGCTTCATTTAATTCCATTTTCCAGTTGGCGATTAATAACTTCTTCATATTTTTATTTAATCTCGTTTATAAACAAATTTATTTTTTCAACCATATCCTCCGCGTCATTGTATTCAAGAATGTTTTTTGAAACATGTTTTAGCGATCTGGAAACGGTTGCTCCCTTTTTATGTAGAAAAAGTATTTTCTTGTTAAACATCTCAGACCAACCGATTTCAATTCCAAGGGCCAGCGATGGATCAGAAACTTCCGCAATTACAAGGTCGCAATTTTCAATTGTCTGTTTTGAATTGCCAAGCTCATTATCTCTTTCATGAGGAAAAATGAATTCGTGATCATTAACCAAGCTGCTCTTTTTAATTGGCTCGTAATATTGGCTTTCAAAATCATCAACCCTGGAATGGCCAAAATATATTTTCATACTATAATCTGATTAACTTTTCGAATTTTTTTTTGTTTCGAAACGGCCCAATCAGCGCCAGGTTTGCTTTTTCTTGTCTGAAAATATCCTGGGCCACGTTTTGAATATCTTTGACTGTAACTTCTGAATAATTTTTCATCTTCTGCTCAGGAGTTAAAATTTTGTTAACTAATAGTTCTTGCTTAGCGTAATATTCAGCCAAGTTTGATGAATCTTCAAGATTGAGAACGATTTTTCCGCGAATAAATTCCTTAGCATTTTTTAATTCACGGGCAAGGACACCTTTGGATTTCACTTTACGCAGTTCATTTTGAATAACTGTAATCGCTTCATCCAGCCTTGAATTATCTAGACCGGATTGAATAACTACGTTTCCGGCTTCATAATAAAAATTCGGATAACAACGCACAAAATAACACAATCCCCTTCGTTCCCGAACTTGAGTGAACAAGCGCGAGCTCATGTTACCGCCAAGGATTATTGTCAAAAGATGCAGAGCATAAGTTCGATCATCTGAATAACCATAAGCTGGAAAGCCGAGAGCCAACTGAACCTGCTTTGTGTCTCTAAATTTCAAACTAATTCGCGGCTCGCTCTGTTTGCTTTCAAAGTTTTTGAATCGAGGCTCTTTCATTTCTGTGTTTTTTTGAATTTTGTTAATAAACTTTTCCTCCAGTAGTTTAATAAGCTTGGCGTTAATCTTCCCAGAAACAGCAATCACCATATTATCCGGCTGATAATATTTATCTCTAAAATCAATCAATTGCTTGCGAGAAACTTTTTTTATAACTGAAGTCGGGCCAGCAATATCCCAACCCAGAGAGCTTCCTTTGAAAATTGATTCTTCCAAAACGCCTTCAATTGCCATCAGCGGATTGTCATGATACATGTTTATTTCTTCAATGATCACTCCGCGCTCACGGTTGACTTCAACGCTGTCAAATTTTGAATTGAGGAGCATGTCAGAGAGAATATCAACTGCCAATTCCTTTTTTTCATGATTAATTTTTACGTAATAGCCGGTGTAATCTTTTGAAGTCATGGCATTAAACTCTGCACCAACCCGATCCAAATCTTTTGAAATGTCCAGTGAAGTCGGTCGTTTTTTTGTTCCTTTGAACATCAAATGCTCGATAAAATGAGAAGCTCCATTTATTTCTCTTGATTCGTATCGCGAACCAACGCCAAATAAAAAAAGCACCGTTACAGCCTTGGTGTCTTTGAACGGAACTTGAATTAATCGAGCTTTGTTTGAAAATTCTTGTTTTTTATACATAAATTTAGGAAAAAATTAGCTAAAGCCATTATAACAAACTGACCAAAAAAATCAAATGACCCCGAAGAGCCATTTGATTTTATTATTTTATATTTTGATTGTGGTTTTACATTTTGCATTTTTCATTTTACTCATAAAACGCCGCCTCCTGCTCTTCTATCTCGCCCTTTTTCCACTTCAAATGACCTAATACTTCCCTGAACCACGACATGATCCTGGCAATCGCACCATCCCTTCCTTTTTCATAATTGCCTGGCGCAGCTTTGGCCTGTTTTTTAACTTGAGCTTCTTGTTTTAATATTTCCAGTTCAAGTTCAGTTTGTTGTTTTTGGATTTCCGCCCATCCTTTTACTTTTGCATCTGTGTATAATTTTTCAGCTTTTTTGATTGATTCTTCATGTCTAGAAATTAATTTCTCTGCATGCTTGGTAATGCCCTGTTCACTCAACTCTTTCATCTCCGCCAAACGCTCTTCTGCAATATCAATTAGATAATCACCTTTTGTTTCTTTGCCAACGGTAAACAAGAATCGAATTTCTTCAGAAAAAATATCAGCCCAGTACCAAAATGAACTCGGAAGAACTCCTGGCTCAATTATTTTGACTTCCTCTTCTAAATATTTTTTTGAATCAATCTTCTCAAAATCATCCACTGCAAACACAACACTAAAATTCAGAAAGATAAAACTACTGATAATTAAAATTACAAAAAAGCTTCTCATAAATTTATTTGATATTTGTATTATTCTAATCTAATTAGATTTCCCTTTGGATCGAATTCAACAAAATGCTTTGCCTTTCCATCATTAAAAGCTGAACATTGGTATTGTGGCAGATTATCAATCTCCTGTCTTGGATCATGGACAATATCAAAAACCCAATCCGGCTGAAGATCATTGCTAAGACACGGCCCGAGACTAAAATCAGTTCCCTGGTCTTTTTTTTCTAAATAAATCTGTTTGGCTTTTGTAATCAGCATTTGCTCAAAGTCGGTGTATTCGACTTTTTTACTACCAACTGTACCTACATCCAGGACAAGCATTAAAGTAATAAAAACAACGACAATCGCAATTATTGTCCAAACAATCGCCACACCAACTTTTCTTGCATTCATCATAGTTATTCAATTACTCAAACATTATTTTTGCTGTATCCCACAAACTTGGATCATTTTTAACTTCGTCCAACCAGTACCACCACTCAGCACCCCACAAATACGCTCCGCTAAATCCGGTTCGCTCAGCATATTTAACATGATTAATTAATCGCTCAGCATCCATAGATTTTTTTTGCTCTTCCAGCGAGGTACTCAACAATCCCTGTGGCGCCCACGGCTCAGCTTGCAACTCTGAAACAAATACTTTGTCCGGATCCAATCCGACCAACCAGGCCTTGAATCTGTAAAATGCCGGAGGCAGATGGTAGTAAAAATAACCAACATTTTCATTATACGTCACGCGGTACATCGTTGTTCCAAATAAATCACTGGCGCTCGAAGCGACCATCCATAAACCCAATTCTCCACTATCAGTTGTCAAAACCGGCCGATCATCAAGTGTTTTCACAAATGAAACTTCTTTTCGGAGCAAATTAATATCACCTGGCGGACAAACCCCAAAAACATTCAACAGTGGTTCATTTTCAACCTGCCAGATTTTTATATTATCATAATTTTTGTAACGCTCAATAACTTTCTGCATCATTATCAACTGGCGCTCCACAACAAGCTCTTCGGGCAAATCTTTCAGCCAGACAGGATCATGACACTCAGGCCAATGCGGTGTTCGTCGACCCAAAACTAAGGTTAAACCCACATTCCTCTTTTGAGCTTGCTCAACCTGCCAATCAAGGGCGGCAAAGGTCCAATAATTTTTTACCGGCTCAATCTCGTTCCATGGCGCAGCAACGCGCACATCTTTTACATTTAGATCATCTAAAATTGCAAAATATGTATCCTGCCAGTTTAGACCTAGATACTGAGCATAGCTTTTGGAGAAATTAACTCCCAATTTGAAATCATCCTGCGCAAAACTTTTGAAATACAAAACTGTTCCAGCTGAAATTATTATTACAACTATAATGAACAAAACTATTAAATATTCAATTAATTTCTTCTTCAATTTCCTCATAAGACTAAAAACGCAAGACCACCGATTATAAAAAGGATAGCCACAACTTGCTGTACAATTTCCTTGCGCGTGAAATGCTCGTTAAAAAACTTGGGCAATTTCTTGGTTGAAATATAAATCATGATAAATAATATCGCATACTGCAGACCGGCCAGGGCATTTACCAGAGTTGCGCTGGTAAGTGACATGGCATAATTAATTCCCACAAAGTATAAAGCGGCCAGACTTTTATTTACAGCTAAAATTCCCAAGCCGGACTTTGCTTTTTCTTTTTGCTTTTCAGATTTTGCAAAAATCATATTACGCGCCCTTTTGGAAAACAAAATCGGTAATGCCGCAACAAAGGAACCGAGTCGAGCCCAGACAAAACCGGTACTGAAAGTTTCGTCCAGAAAAACGCGGCGCATCATCACATAAGAAAGTGCAAAAAACAGGCCGGCAATAACTGCCCAGAGCATACCGATATGAACTCCGGAATATTTTTTGCTTTTTTCAAACGAGATCAAAAGTGCGCCGACAACTAACAGTAAAACTGCAATTTGATGATAAAAAGTCAAACGTTCAGCCAGCCAGTAATATGAAATTATAAATGTAAAAACAGGAACGGTTCCACCGACCAAAGGCGCGATATGGGAAGCCTCCCCTTTTTTCATGCCCATGTAAAAAAACTGCAGGGCAACCGTAAAGGCAACACCGGAAAGAAGAGCGATAATAAACAAGTACCAACCTGGGAAAAAATTAAATTCCCAAAATATAAACACAATTCCCAGTAAATTTCCGATCGCTGTCCAAAAAGTTAGGACTGAAGCATTAGGAAACTTTTTGGTAAGCAAAAACTTGTCCAGCAGCTGTGCGCCGGCATTACAGAACAATGAAATTATTACTACCCAGAACCAAATCATAATTCAAGTCAAAAGTCTTGAGTCAAAAGTCTTGAGTTACTGACTCTAGACTTTTGACTTTTGACCCTAGACTATTAAAGTCCTTTGTCCACATTAATCGTCGGGCTGCCAGTCATTGCCGATTCAAAATCATACTCATCAGAAGAAACAATATTTTCTCCATTTGTATAATTTACCCAAAAAGAATCTAAGATTATATCAATTTTTTGTCCCCAGGAATCTCCGTAGAGTTCTTTGGCAATTTCCGAGGAATCAATCCAGCGGATTACACCACCTTTGGCTACAGCATAAACCTTGTTTCCGCTTGTAGACATGATTAATTTCACACCCGGGCGATAAGTTACATTGCCACCAATTGATATTTCGGCCAGCTCCTCACTACTGATAGTTATTATGTTATCCCAGCTTGAATACCAAGTAAAATAAGTATCTTGAGTTGGAAAAACATACCTTTGACCGTCCGCTCCGTAATAATATACCGCAGTGCTGTCCTCTTTTTTAATTAAATCGCCACTATTGTACGCCAACTCAATATCCGTCTCCACTGGAGGAGCTTCGACAATCGGGACAACAACAGCTGTAGGATCAATTGTGTAGATATCATTATTTCCCTTTCTATTACTGGAAAAAATAATGTCTCCGCTCGCCACATCAGGATCAAGACCCTGTTCACTTCCGTGAGTTGAAGTTTGCTGTGTTTCAAAATTATAAATAGTCAACAAATAAACCTTCAAATCTTCACTCCAAGTTGACCACACCGCGCAGCTAGCGCCAACTCGCGGATTTATTCTGTTTACTTCTGTGTCAGTTAAAAATTCTGAACTGTTAGTCACTAAATCATGCAGTAACAGTTTTGTTTTTGTTCCACCAACTTGCCAGACAACACGATTACCGCGCATGGAAATATTATCGCTAAATGAAGCTGCCTTTGTACTGTCGGTTGAAATTTCCGTAACTTCGCCGGTACTTATTTTTTGTTTGTAAACTTTTCCTCCATAAATATTTGTATCGGTATAAACAACAAAATCATCTTCATAATCTAGCCCGTTTACAAAAGTATCAGTTAATTTTGTATTTTCTCCGGTTGTGGCATTATATAAATAGACGCCGTCAGCCCCAGCAGTTGTATAAACAACTTTGTCGGTCCAGGCAGCCAAAAATGTTCCACCGTAATCTGCATTTGAAGGATAACTATCAATTGTCACAGCATGAACAGACTTATTTTCAAACAAGCTGTAATAATGCAGACCCGGATGAGCTGTGCCTGCGTCCATCCAAAAAACATGACTGTGAGTTAAGTCAATCTTTGTGGCTATTCCGTTTTGATCAGTTAATTTTGTTTCTGCGCCGTCATCTATACTGTACAAATATGCATCACGTATATTCATTCCATCCTCGCCACCACCAGCGACCCAGCCGCCATCCGCATCACTGCGCCAATCAAGCCACACAGCATACGGTGCATAAATTCTAGGATGTTCTTGAGTTGCAACATCAGTTGTTAATCGGGATTCCTCGTAAGTTGTAGCTAGAGCCACAGCGCCAATTAATAACGCTGCGCCAATAACAATAGCAGTAAATAAGATTATTTTTTTCATAAAATTTATTCCTTCATTTCCCCACCAAGATTAGGTATAAAAATTGGCGGAGCTTCAGATGGAACTGAATTTTGAAGTTGTTGAAAGTTATTATCATTAAAATCTTTAATAGTATTCATCATGCCTGAATCACCGCCAGAGCTTACGGGCGGCGGTATATATCCACCATTATTATTATCTCCCGGTTCAGGTGGCCAAGAAACTTCCCATTCTTGTGCTGGACCTGCCTCTCCATTGGATTTATTTTCTGGAGATTGAAATGGTTCCGGTTCCGGCATAAAATCATTTTTTGGTTGAATCGGATCAATTGGAATATAAACATCAAGTTGTTGTTCTTTATTATATTTTGGTTCCGATTTATATTCTTCTGGTTTATTTTCTTCCACCCAAGGTTGATCAATATATTTTTTTTCTTCGTTTGGAATGTATAGTGGTTTATTTTGGTCAGGATAATTTATTTTTTCAAACTGTTTGAATTTTTCTTCGCCGTAATCAATAAACTTATCAATCATTCCTGGTGGTTTGTTTATAACCGGATCCAGCTTAACCTCATTAAAATTATTATCTTCCCATTTTGGCTCATTCCACTCGGGTTCCTTCCATTGAGCTTCCTCCCCTTTTGGATCTTCCCATTCTGGTTCGTCCCACTTATTATCATGCCATTCACCTTCCCACTCACCATTAGTTCCTTCATTATCTTGCCACACCGGCTCGTCCCATTTATTATCATGTCCTTCATCCTGACTATTCCAATCATCTTGTGGTTTTTGAGGTTGTTCAGGTTGCTCTTCCCAGTTTTTTCCTGAAGGACCGACCCACTGCTTAAAGCCTTCCGTATTTTGTTCCCAATTTTTTCCGGTTTGCATTTCAAATTCTATTTTTTTATCGGCCCAGTTTTCTCCATATTCCTGACTTCCCCAATGATCAAGTTCACCTCTTTCCTGTTCAGTCCATTTTGGTCCTTCATCCGGTTTAAAATTGTTTTCGCCGGGTTGAACCATCTTAAAACATTCTTCCGGATGTTCTCGGCAATATTTATCACATTCTTCGACATTGTTGCAACCACCCGGTCCTTTCAGAAACTGATCAGGTTTTGGTGGTCCGAAATCATCTTTATATTTAAAATTATCCTGCCCTGGCTGACCTGGATCATATGGCTTATCAAACATACCCGGCATATCATTTTCAAAATGCTTTTTTGCTTTTTCGTCCACAAGACCGTGTTCCTGCGCAAACTTATTACATTCTTCGAAATGATCTTTTGAACTACAATAATCAAGGCATTCTTTTCCCTTGCAATCACCGGGAGTTGGGCCGTTAAAAGGAAGCATTGGCTTTGATTTCATTTTCTCCGCTTTCATAGGATCAATTGATCCCATTTTCACTGAAAAATCGATACACTCATTCATATTCTCCGGCTTTTGACAAAACATTTCGCATTCCTTTGGGTCATTGCAACCGCCAGGACCTGTTTCGCGTGGTCCCTTTTTCATCATCTCCGCCTCCTCTGGAGACATGAAGCCATTATCAATTGAAAATTGAGTACATATATCCCAATGATCTTCACTGGCACAATAATTATCGCACTCTTCCCTTCCTTGACATCCGCCCGGTCCTGCTTTCATTGGCCCCATTTTTTTTGCCATATCAATTTCTTCTTTTGACATCAAACCATGATCAGATGCAAAATTCATACATTCATCAAAATGATTTTCATTGTCACAATAAGTATCACACTGCTCTTTTCCATCGCAACCACCTGGACCTTCTTTTGGCGGTCCCATTTTTTTAATCATTTCAGCCTCTTCAGTGGACATCATTCCATTTTCAACTGCGAAGTTTATACATACATCAAAATTGGCAGGGTTATCGCAATATGTGTCACATTCATTTTTACCTTTGCATCCACCCGGACCCGCTTTATTTCCCATTTTCTTAATCATTTTTGCTTCTTCTTTTGAAATTATGCCATTGTCTTCCGCAAAAGCAATACACTCTTCAAAATTTTCCGGTCGATCACAATATGCTCCGCATTCAATCCCCTTGCATCCACCAGGACCGTTCTTGTTTGGTCCGAGCTTTCTGGCAATCTCAGCTTCTTCAGGTGTTATTACTCCTTGTTTCAATCCAAAGTTGACACACTCGTCATAGTTTTCAGACTTATCGCAATATGCTTCACATTGCTGATGGCCTACGCATCCGCCAGGGCCTTTTATAGAATCAACCTGCTTCATAACCTCAGCTTTTTCCTTTTTGATTAAACCTTTTTTCTCCGCAAAAGAAATACAAGCGTTCATATTTGCCGGTTGATCACAATATACTTTGCAAGCCTCTATTGAACCGCAACTGCCGAGCTCTGCCACTGGAAAAGTTACCTTTGATAAATCCTGCGCTACAGCGACCATCGCCGACAAACTAAAAACCGTTACAGCTATAAAAAATGTAATTAAAAATAATTGTTTTTTCATATTTTTTTAGTCTTGAGTCTAGGGTCAAAAGTCAAAAGTTATCTAACGGACTCTAGACTATTGACTCAAGACTTTTAACTTATTCAAACGGATTAGTTTTCACATCTTCAAACGGATTCTGATATTTAAACGGATTAGCATATTCTTCCGCTTGTTCAGTTGCTTGCTCAATTGGATTAACAATCACTTGTTGTACTGCTACGCCTTTTTTATAACCGACCTTGTTACCAAAAAAATAACCAGCCCAGAAACCTCCGACCAGTAAAACAAGAATAAATAGAACGTGAATTAAAATTTTCATAAGATTATATAGTTTAGTTTAGTTTATATTAACCAAAATATGTGCCGTCATGTTTTTCAACGGTAAATGTATCCAATCTTATTATAACAGAAACAAAGGAAAATATAAACAATGTCATTGCGAGCGAAGTATAACCGAGCGAAGAAAAAAAAAGCCCGACGCATTGTAACGCCGAGCCAGGTGGACTCACAACAGCTGGTGCTGCTTGGGAGGTTCTGGTTTGGGTGGAAAGAAAATCTCAAATGCTTTTTGCACGGTCAACCGTTCGCGGTACTTGAGGCCAACGACTTGACGCAATTGCTGCAAGAAACTCTTTTGGTCCGTTGCTCCTCTGAATCTTCTTATGCTGGAAAACTTCAAAGGAATAAACTCTTCACCAAAAGTATCTTCCTTACAAAGCTGACAACAACGATCATGAAAAGCAACGCCGTCAACACGACGGACACAGGCAATCAACTCCGCAGGCTTTCCACAGCTGCAAGTTGCTGTGATTAGAGGCTTTTCTCCGATCGCAAGAAGTTGCTCAACTCGAGACAAAAATCGCTCACTCGTAGGATTACGACTAAAAGATTTCTGAACCCAGCGAAGATACTCGTACCCCGCTGGGTCAAACATGAGTGTCTCGGCGAACTTGCCAAACCACTTCTCTCCAAACCGGATCTTAAACGGCTTTTTCTTTCCCATGAACTCCTCCTGCGTCCTTCGAAGCTCCGCAACTCGGAGCGAAGAAGGACTGAAAGATCAAATTGATATTCTAAAGGATTATAGCATACTTTCATTATTCTGTCAAGCCTTTGTTCTAAATTTACAAAAAAAAAGGGAGCTCCGCGTTGCGGGGCTCCTAACATGTTTTACAAAACGCTCAGCAGAGCGCCCAAAATGGCCATACCGCTTGATTTCGGAAGAGCAACAGTTGCGCCTCTGGCACACAATTCTTTGCTACAAACCCCAGAAATAGCGACCACAGGGCCATGGAAATTACGTTGTTGAACGTAGGCCAAAACCCTGATTCCACCGAATTCACTTGAATCGTGAGTATCCTCGGCCAGTTTACCGTCTAAAATAATGCCATCAACTACATTCTGATCAAAATGCTCCTGAGCTTCCAGAGAAGTTCTGGCGTGAAGTACTTGAAATCCTCCGTAATCAACTAAACAATCACGAAGCATTTCCACAATTACCGGATCATCTTCAACCAAGAGAACGAATTTTCCTGGAGAACTGCCGTCCCGACGATCTCCAAGCAAATCAACTTCAAACTCAGTACCAGACCACGAATCTCCTGACATACAACGACCTCCGATGATGCCTTGTTATGGGCATTAAATGAACAAAAATTTTCATCCCGATAGACAAGAGTATAGCAGAGATTTAAAAAACTGTCAAGGGTAGTTGTCCACAGCCGGATTCTAGACGTATTGCCCCACCCTTGAAGAAAGGATAAAGTTTGGCTAAGATAGCCAAATATGCAAAGAATAACCCTTTTCGAACGCATGGTCATTGAATCAGGACTTCGAGCTCAAAAAAGT
>JABMRF010000030.1 GCA_013202715.1 Candidatus Kuenenbacteria bacterium | reverse complement strand
GTATAACTGATGGGATGAGATTTGATTTGCAAGAAGGTCAATTTGAGTTCCTTTCAATGTGTGATGGGCAACATTTAAGTGAGGATATTTTTCAACTTTTTGATAAGGAGTCGTGTGGTGTGGTTAGGATGTTTTATGATGAACTTATACAAAAAGGCGTTATTGATGTTGCGACTTCTCCAAGATTACGTAGCCTTCCGGATAAATTACCACCTAACCCTGGACTTCAATTTGTACACCTTGAGGTTCGTGGAAGTTGTAATCTGAAATGCGCTCACTGTTATCAGGGCGATAGATATTATAAATCAGATGCCTTAACGTTAGTAGAAATTGAGAGATTGGCGGATGAAATGCAAGAACTTCTTGTACAGGGTGTCAGCGTGAGTGGTGGAGAGCCTTTTTTTCAGGATGATTTGTTCCAAATGATGCAGCTTTTTGAAGAGAGGGACATTCGTGTTATCTCCGTTTTTACTAATGCAACTCTACTGACAGAGAAAAAAATTAAAAATATTCTCAAAATGAGGAGTCGCCCGACTATTTTTGTCAGTTTAGACTCTATTACTGCTGCAGGCATGCAGTTTCGAGGTTTAGCTCTTGCTGAGGCAAACAAGGCCTTGGGAGCAATTTTAAACAATGTCAAAATGCTTGTAGCTAGTGGTATCTCCGTAGTTATTAATACTGTGATGAATCAGCTTAATATTGACGCTTTGCCGGCAATGTATAATGTTGTAAAGAATTTGGGTATTACGAGTTGGCGAATTGGTTATCCAAAGGAAATGGGATACTTCAAGTCTGGTGGTGTTGGTACTTTTGGCGTTCCATGGTCAGAAATGACAAACGCCGCTTTTTCGCTATTACAGCACCATTTTGACGAAGGGCGCCCGTTCCATTTGCAATTGGAATATCTTTACCGAGAAGAGTTGTTTGGCAACTTGCAAGCACTTTCTGATAAGGATTTTGTTTGCGATTATGAGGAGAAACGGGGTACATGTTGTATTAAGCCAAATGGAGATGTTGTTTCGTGTGCTTATTGTGCGGATTTTCCGATTGGCAATGTGCGTACTGATTCCCTTGCTAAAATTTGGTATTCTCCCAATATGCAAAAGATAAAGGAAATTCGTATTGGTGATGTTAAGGAATGTAATGGGTGCGAAGTGCGAAAGTATTGCGCTACAGGATGTCGGGCTAATGCTTATTTTCTTCATGGTGATTTTTACAATTCACGTGATGATTATGCCTGCCAAGCGGTCAAATTTTTTGTAGAAACAGTAAAGCCGTTTTTACAGAAACAGGGAATTTCTTTGTAGGAAGCAAATTAATCATATCCTGGCAGTCCTTATCGATTGCCAGGAATTTATATTTATGAAAGATGAAAAGTACAAAAAATTTGCAAAATATTACGACGCAATTTATAATCGTGTTTTTTATAATGATTATGCTAATTTTGTTAAAATGATTATTGATGAATACCTATTTTCGCGGGTAAAACTTTTAGATGTGGCTTGCGGAACGGGTTTGTTTATTAATGAAGTTAGAAAAAAAATTCCGAATTCGGTTGTTTCTGGTTTTGATTCTTCTTTAAGCATGCTTTTAATAGCGAAAAAAAGAAATAAAGGTGTGATTTTCTACAATCAATCTTTTTGTGATTTTTATATAAAAGAAAAATTTAACGTAATAGTTTCAACTTTTGATTCTATTAATTATATTTTGAGTCAAAGCGAGTTGAGCGTATTTTTAAAAAATATTTCAGAACATTTGACGGACGATGGTTTATTTATTTTTGATTTTAATACGAAGTTTAAAAATCCGCCACAGGAAATAAGATTAAATAATGTCGCAATGATAAATGAAATTAAAGGAAAGTTTTGGCACATAAAGATATCGATTAAGGACAAAAATAAAATTTACAACGAAAAGCACACTGAACGACTGTACTCAAAAAAAGAAATGTATGAAGCACTCAAACATAATGGGTTTAGAAATGTGATTTTTTATTCAGATCTGAAGGGCACGGCAGAAATTTATAATGCCTCGAGATTATTTGTTGTAGCAAAAAAAAGAGAAGGTTCTTCCCCCTCGTCAAAATAAAGACGGAAATGTTTTTGGTTTAAGTACCACATGATTGTTTTATTGAAGTTAAATATGAAAATCAATAAAAATTTTTTATCATTTAAAATATCTTCAACGAATGATATTTACGCTTTTTTTAGGTTATTGAAGCATTCAGATCGCGTAAGGCATAAACTTTTGAGTTTTCTGAGCATGTCATTGGATGAGGTTAATGAAGAAACAGTGCGACAATTCGTCAACACCAATTTTCAAACTCAACGGGATGAGATAAAAAAAAGTAGTGATGATATCAGTAAAAGTTGGAGCAACAAGGCTGATTTTTTTCTTATTGCTTCTGAAAAAGTATTCGGAAAGAACCTTTCGATTTTGAACAATGTTACAGCTAGCCCTTCAATTTGGCCGGTTTTTGGTAGGTTTTTCGAGAAAAAGTAGTTACTTTTCCATTTAAAAGGGGAATTAATGATGGTTGCTATGTGATCGATCATGAGCTACTTCATTTATTATATTATAATTATTTAGCTCAAGTTCATAGTTTTTCAGAAAAACAATTGAAAAGTCTTCGGGTATGGGATTTTTCTGAAGTGATAAATGTTGTTCTTCAGGGGCAGTCTGACTGGGTTGATGTTTTTGGAGTAAAGGCACAACCATATCCTCAGCATGAAAAATTTTACGAAGAAGTTTTGCAAGTTTGGAATGAGAATAATGATATTGATTATTTGATTGAACGATTTTTAAAGTAATTATAATCCATAAATTATTTGTTATATGGAAATAATTTTAATCAAAACTAACAAGCAGGGAATTTCTACTAGCGAAATCATCGATCTTTGGGTCGCTTTGGGCTGGAGCTCGGCACTTGGGTAAACATAAAACTATTTTAAAAAGAATGATCCTTGATTTTTATAATTATATTATAGAAAATATGTAGAAAATCGTAAAGTGGTTATTTACAAAAACAGGAAATTATGGTTTGTGATTTTTTTTATCTTTATGAGATCTGATCTTTGTTGATGTGTAAAGGGGGGCAAGGGGAACTTCTGAAATTAAAAATAGCAGGAAATATCTTGAGTTTCCTGCTATTAGTTTGAATATGATTATTTTTTATAGACTTCAAAGAAAGTATGCCCGACTATTTGTTTCTGGAGAAGACTTAATCCATAATTTTTCATGATTTTGGCGAGAGAATTATGGAGAAAGAATCTTAGTTTGGTCGGAGATCCTTTTTTATTTTCAAAAAGATTACCTTGAGGTGATTGCGTCAATAGTATTCTGTCACTAGGATAAATATTTTCTGCTAATATAAATCGTCCACCAGGCGCTAAAATCCTTTTGACTTCAGCGAGAAAGATGGAAAATTTTTCATGATCAATCATTTCCTGCAGAACCCAACTGATTAGAATTATTTCAAATTCATCATCAGGAAAAGGTAAAGTAGATTGGTCCAGAAGTACGAACTTGACATCAGGTAGGCGTGTCTGGAATTGCTCTGTAACATCTTGTGAATTGTCAGCTCCGGTAACATTTCCTCCGAGGCTGTGCAAAATCTGAGTCCAATGTCCAAGCCCACAACCTATATCTAAACATTTTTTCCCTTGCGGGAGTGCATCATTGATCAGTTCTGTTAGAAACTGGTTTTCCAGTTCCATGATTTGCTCCGGATTGTCGTAAAACTTTTTAGAATATCCTTTCCAATCCATAGTTAACCTCAAATCGCCAGTTCGGATTGGTTTTTGTTTTGTGCAAGCAAGTTTTTGACACTATCCAATATGTCGTCTTTGGCTCCTGTAAATTCCCAAGAAGGAAAACTATTTTGTTTTGAAAATGGTTTCCCAGGATTGGGCAGATCAGAAGCTGAGCATAGAGATAGAGAATAATGGTCGTTAGCCAGTCGGCGCAATACTAATTCGTAAATTGGCCCTTTGCAACGTCTTTCCCACATGAGATAACCAAGAGCAGTCATTTGATAATGCCTCAATTGACCCTCTGGCGTGTATATTGGTCGCACGATGCCAAATTGCAAAAATCGTTCTTGTCTTTCAGTTCCAAGTAATTCTGTCAGTGTTGTCGGCAAAATTGTTTTTCCGCCACCCCATTCAGGAGGGCGAATTAAAATTTTGACCAATTGTTCATATTTTTCCCAGTCTTGGTTTTTTGTTGGCATTTCAAATCGTTGAGAAAAAACAAACCACGAATATTTACCGCCTACAGTTGCCCAGTATTTGCCATGCGTTTTTACCATTTGCAGGCAGTCTGACAGTGTTGCTTTCTTGTCTTCTTTTGGTTTGTTTGTCAATGCTTTGGATTGGGCCGACAAAAAGTCAATCACATCTACTCTGGATAAGCATTTGAGAAAGTCACGAGCCGGTCCCTTGCGTAGTTTGAATTTCTGGACTAAATCGTACATTGCCTTGGGCCAAAAAGTTGATTCCTGAACTATGATATTCCAATGATCCTTTCGACGTGCCGGGCGGAGTAAGGCTGCCAGCTGACTGTCTTGGCGAGGAGCTTCAGCAGTCAGAGTATCAATAAACATTCGGCCGACCGCTGTCAAAACCAGACCGCGCTGTCCGTCGTCATGTTTTTCTTGGCATTCAAAACCATAACAAAATCGATCCAGTTCGCCATCTGCTTGTTTGAGACTAAAACCACAATCAACAATTGATTGTCGCACTTTGTCCCAGGGTACAAATTTTCCAACTGTTCCCTCTGTGATGTCTTCAATCGCTATCAAAGACTGTAGAGTAAGAGTGGAAAACTGCATGTGCCCGATATGTTCGTAGAAAAAGTTTTTATTCACGATGTTTTACTCCTAGGAGTGGGTCTGTGCCAAAATCATAGAGATCCGGACTTTCAGAAAGAATATCCAGGATTTTGATTAGCCCACGTTTCCATTCTCGGCAACGGATATAAGGTGAAGATAGATCACCTCCACCAGCCAAGGTCTCACCGCGGCAATAGCCGCCGCAAAAATGTTGGAAAACGCAGTTGGCGCAGATTTGATTTAAATTAGTGACATCTAATTTTCGCAATTCTTGTACGATGCTTGAATTATACCACAATTCAGCCATTTTTCCAGCCGGTGCTTTGCCGATAGCAAATTCATCACGAACCATATTGATACAGGGATAAAAAACTCCGTCAGCATCAACACAGATTGTACTACAGCCAGTACCACAATAAACAAAGCGAATCCCTGCCCTCATAGCAGTAATTGTTTCGGCCAGTAGGGTTGAACGAGTCATTTGTTGCTTTTTTTTATCGTTTTTTACCGCTTCATAGACTGCAGTAAATTCCCTTGCAAAGTCAATGGTAGGAATGTCGTTGGTTTTAGCATTGCCAATTTCAACTAAACTGGAAGTAACGATTTGCTCGACTCCCATTTGTTCAGCCATGTCAATCATGGCCGAAATTTGATCAACGTTGTGTAGATGAATGGTCGTGGAAATGCGTGTCCGACAGCCAGCTTTAACCAGAAGTTCAATTGCACTCCGAGTTTTCTCAAACACTGAACAGGACCCACGCAGTATCGCATTGGTCTTTGCATCTGCGCCATCTAAACTAACTTGGGTCAAAACTTGATGATCAGCCAAGAATTTTGCTAATTCTTGGTCCAATAATAGACCATTAGTGTTTAGCCGAACATTAAACCCACATTTTTTACCGAAGGCAATTGCTTTTATCAATTTTTCTTTCTGCAAAAGCGGTTCGCCTCCGGAGAAAATCAGCAATCTTGGTTCACGGACTACCAGCTCAGATAATTGTTGAATAGTGGTCTCAATTTCTGATGAGGTCATTTCAGATGCAGATAATGTGCCCAATTGTTTGCCAGCATAACAATGCCGACAACGTAAATTGCAGTTTTTTGTCAGATTGATGGTCGCCATTGCCAAACTGTCAGCATCTGGTCGGCCATCATTCACCACATTTTCCGTAGTCATCCCGTTTATTGCATCAGCAATTTGATTTACAAACGCTCGAATTTCATCAAGCGGAAAATCAGTCTGTTGAGATAGTTTGAGGACAATAGATTCAGTTTGTTCATTGTTCTCTAGACTATCCACTACTGTTTCCAGAAAATTATCTCCAGCCAGGACCAAAGGATGATTTGGCCAGAGAAATGTTCGGCGTCCGTTTGGCCATTTAAACTTTACAAGTTTTTTCATCCTTATTCTCCGTGTGATGATTTGAAATAAATATACGCGGGGCAGGAAAGCCTGCCCCGCGTAGGTTGTGGGTTACTTGCCGCTGTACCGCGGAGCCGCCGCTTCGGCCGTGGAATTTCGTACCACGGGATTGGAGACGAACACCTTCATGGGCGTTCTCCCTTATTGCCTATTGCCTTCTATTTCTAAATGAGCTGAAAATTCATAGTAAATTTTCATTTAACACTATTGGCTCAAATATCAACGAAGAAAACAGGACTTGTTGGAGTTATCAAAGAGCATAGAATTCTTCCCATATTTACGAAAACGGAAGAAAAGAGTTAATATGCTCTTCCACTTTCATAATATTGTATCTTAGTGGATGTGTAAAGAGTTGTCAATACTGAGAGATATTTTACACAATGTTAAAATCGTGTTAATCTTAAGTATTGAAAAGTGAAATTTATCGATCGGGGAGGATCAGATGAAGAGATTTTTGGGAGTTCGGTTCTTTGACAAGTATTTGCTAATAGACAGATTGTCTGGAAAAACGGCTAAAATTACAAAACACCGATTTGATGAACTAAAGGATTTCGTCAATTCTGGTTTAAGCCGAATTCCCGTCTGGATGCCTGCATATTTGGCCAATTTCATGGTTGAGATTCCAGGTATCGAGGAGGTTCGAGCTTTGTTTCTTGTAAGGCAATCCCGATCCAATCAGTACGGAAAGGCTTCCTACGAAATTACAAACAAATGTAATTTGAGCTGTCTTCATTGTTATCGATTGCAAAGTGAAGAGGTGGTTCCGTCATTAACCATAGAACAAAAAAAGAATATCATCGAATTGATCGAACAGTCGGGATGTTTATGGTTGCAGTTGACAGGCGGTGAACCGTTGTTTTGTTCTGATTTTATCGAATTGTACAAATACGCGTATGATTTGGGTCTACTGCTGGTCATTTCAAGCAATGGGGTTCGACTTCAAGATCAAGAAATATTAGAACTTTTCAAAACTCGTCCGCCACGTCGCTTGACGATAAGTTTGTATGGTGCGAGCTCTGACTCATATTCAAAGTTAACGGGTTCGGCCACGGCTTTTGAAAAAGTGGTTGTTGGGTTGAAAAAAATAAAAGAGCTTGGGATTTGTTTGAGGATTAGCATTATTGTTACGAAGTTCAATGAAAGTGAATTAGAGCAGATGGTTGAACTTGCGAAACAGTTTACAAGTGATTTTCATGTCTATCGCAATATTTCACCTCGATTGAATGGTGATACTTCATCACTTGAGGTTGCTTCTGAGGGTAATAATCCCGAGCTTGATGAGGAATGTCGTCAGGACTGCCTAGCAGGAAAGACTTTTTACAATGTTGATGCTCTAGGATATGCGGGAATATGCAAAGTTTCTAGAGATAGGACGGTTAACCTTTTGAATGAATCATTTGGTTCTTTTGAGAAGTTAGCTAAAATTGCAGAAGAAGTAATGCAATTGCCAGCGGTTTGTGTGAGCTGTGAATTGAGAGTGAAGTGTCAAACTTGCCGTCCTATGCAAATGATGTATAATGACATTAGTGAGGTTCCCAAGTCTGTGTGCTTGGAAAACCAAAAGTTCCAGTGCTAACGGAGGTAACAAAATGGAACAGAAAAACACCGATGTTTTTGAATGGATCGAATTGGATGTACTGGAATCAGAACTGATGTGTTCGTGCAGTGCAGGGGGTGATAATCCCTGGTAATGAAGTGAAGACGATGCAAGTTGATAATTTGGGCCTGTTACAATTGCAGGCTCTTTTTTTTATGACACAAACCCAAAAAATCCTTTCAAACTGGTCCTCAGCAATTGCTGGCCCAGTTTTTTATTTACCAGTTCTTGGGCCTGTATTTTTACCGGAAGGAAAAGAAAAGGTTTTGCAGGATCTTATTGATAATGCAAACAAGGATTCATTTTTACCATACGACAAAAACAAGCGCTGGTATGCGGGTCCGCCGGAAAGGATTTTGGTTGAAGAAATATATTCGTCTGAAGAATATGTTTTGGTCCCGGTAATTAATCAGGGCAAGTTAAAAATATTTTATTACTCGGAAAATTCTTTGAATCAAGTAGTTTGCGATAAAATAATTAAGTTCAGTCAGGAATTAAACGAAAAAGGTGATTATAAAAAAGTTCAATTGTTTGTTTTTGACAAACCTGAAGTTGAAAAAGAGTGGGACTGTCATAATATTTATATTCAAAAATTTAAAAACAGTAATCATTCTGATTTGACCCGCTCATACCAAGAATTATCGCCAGAAATCCAAAAAACTTTTCAATTGCTGGGGGGAGAGGAGGCTATGGAAGGATTTGGATTTTTGTGGAAGGAATATTTGGAAAAAGGGAAATTATTATCAAAAATTTTGTGTTCAGTTGAAAATAATACAATAACTGGCGCGATCGGCCCGCTTGACGTTTGGCAGGATGGCAATAATCGAAAGTTTCTTCTACCGCCATACTTCGGTGTTCGCAGTCCCTGGCGTGGAAAAGGAGTTAGTGTTCAATTGTGGCAGTCAGCTATGAATTATGCTTTGGAAAATGGAGCGGAATATACTTTGGTTCAAAATAAACCTAGTTCACGAGCGGCGGAATTTTATGAAGGGCAGGGGTTAGAAAATGCCGAGCAGGTTTATTCAATAGAACTATAAAAGAATTAGGGTTCTCAATAATTCGTTTTGATTATATGTCACAAAACAATGATCTAAAAAAGCATTTTACCGCATCAGCACTCATAATTGAAGATAACAAAGCTTTGTTGTTGTATCATAAAAAATTGGACGTCTGGCTTTATCCAGGTGGGCACGTTGAAGACAATGAAACGCCAGAGCAAACGGTAATAAGAGAAGTAAAAGAAGAAACAGGATTGGATATTGAAATAATTGGTGAAAAGGATCATGATCTGGCAGATCCTGAGGCGGATGTTTCTGTTTTGTGTACTCCTCATTCATTTTTGTGCGAATTGGTGGGGGATCATTATCACAATGATATTATATACTTGTGTAAGATTTCGGGTGAAAACAAGGACATTAAACATAATCCTGACGAGTCAAGCGACATCAAATATTTTGGACTTGATGATTTGGATAATATAAAACTGTTCCCAAATTTCAAGCGTCTTTTGACGAAAGTTTTGGAAAATGAGGATACAAAAAGTGAATAGCGATAACTGTTTTGTCACGAAAGTTTGCGTGGAAGTAAGAATTGTAAAACCATATGAATATTAAAAACCTAAAACAATTTCGCGAGTTATTGATTAAAAATAAAATAGTGGTTTCCGGATTGGAATGCACAAAAAATAATTATGATAATGACGGCAGTCTAATTAAAGACGATTTGCCAACCATCACAACTGATTTTTGTGAAATTGGTTTGCATAATGGTGAGATTTATTTTGTTTTTATAATAGATTCAAAAACATTTAGCCAGAGTTTTTTTGATAAAATAAAAAACAAAGCAAATGTAAAAATATATGGCTTTAAGGATTTTAATAAAACTTTATATCCAGTTAATAATTTTAATTTCGATAATTTCCTTGAACAGATTCAAAAAGACAAATATCTTCAAATTCAGCTTGATTATAAAAACATAGACGAGTTTTATTTATTTAAGGAATATTCTGATTTAGTGCGTGTGTTTGAAAATAGTGGTATTGTAGTTGTTAATCAATTGAAGACAGATTCATCATAATCGACCGGTTTTGTCACGGAAGTTATAGAAAAAATAAAAAGCCCTATGGTTGACATAGGGTTTTTTGTTCTACTGGGGACTAATAAAAATCCCTCATGTAAGCACCGTCGTAATCCGAACTGCCGGGGTCTTTGGTCGAATCGTAATCCGAGGGTATCTGTTTCGGGCTAGCCATCAGCAATCCTGAAATTCCACCAATTATTGCGCAGACAATCAGAACCATGAGGAGCACACCGATGGTAGGCCCCTGCGTTGCAATTCCAATTGCGGGCAAAATACCAAGAATGAAACCGATTACCATTCCCTTTAGCATTCCTGCAATTCTGTACATCATTCACCTCCAAGTTTGAGTTTTTTTCTCTACCTAAAGCGTAGCAGTTTTTTTAAAAAATATCAATTGCAGTAAGTTTATTATTCTTTGTTTTCCAATAGCGGTTCATACATCATGATCGCTTTGTTTCCTGTTACAAACTCTTGCTTGATGAATTTGTTTGAACTCTTGTCATTAACATTTCGGAAAATATTGTTGTATCTAGAGTAGCCACCCAAAAGTTCACTTTGAATATGGTGATCTTTTTCGATTATTTCATATCTGAAGTTTATCGGTTCATCCGAGCGCCACTCTCCGATTAGATCTTCTTGCCCAACTGCAAGTTTTAACTGAAATGTTTGTTTTGTCGGATTATAAATTTGTAAATCAATATTTGGATATGAGCAAGTTGCGCCGGAGCCAAATGGTTGAGTCCTTCTCGTGTCAGGAAAAACATCATATCCATGTCGCCACCGCTCAGTTACCTTTAACGGAGTATGCAAGGTCATCCAGTAAAGCAGATTTGAAAGCTGGCACAAGCCTCCGCCAATTCCGGATTTAACTTTTCCGTTGAAAAGGATCATGCCCGGTAAATAGCCTTTTCTTTTTGTCGGATTTCCAATTAGTTTCCAATAAGAAAATGTTTGCCCGGGTTCAATCGCCAGACCATTAAGTTTTTTTATGGCGATTTTAAGATTGTTAACTTTATTGATTTGAAGTTGCTCGTCTACTTGTTTTAATTTTCTCAATAGCGGAGTTTGATGAGAGAAAATTTCATTCGTAAGGGTTTGTTTCAGGATTTGATTTGCAAAGTTAACATTAGAAAAATTCCAATACAAAAATCGCTTTATTCTGAAATAAATTTTTCCAGCAAAGATTCTTATTTTGCTTCTTTTTTTCATATTATAGTATTGTACGCTGAATTTGAGTTTTTGGCAATACTTTTCTATTAAATTTAAGCATAAAAACATCCTTGATAAATATAAATCTATTGTGATTAGCGTTTTTTAGTTTAATAAATCACATAAAACAAAAAGCACTCCTTTGACCGGAGTGCTTTTTTTATCAAGTAATTGTATTTTGTCTATTCAATCTGATCCATAACGTTATTTGGACCAATATACATTCCAAACGGAAGCATGTCGTTTTCAGGATGATCATCAGGATCATTAATACCGTAATGTATACCATAGTTTTTCTGGCCACTTTTGTGGTAGACCTTATTAACAAGGAAGGTAAATGTTTTTTGTTCGCCAACTTTCAGTTTAAGATTGGTTTTGGAAATAAGCGTCATCTCATAAGGGGATATCACTTGTGCAGCAGCAATCTTTGATCCAGATTGGGCAGATTTTCCAAGGTTGGCAACTAGGGCTGTGACTAAGCTTTTGTTTCTGGAATATGGTGACACTTTGACATCAACAACCGCAAAGTCATATGATTTATTAGGGCCATACTCTCCGTCAGTTCCAATCCAAAAAGTATTATTGTTTTCATCACTTTCAAACAGATCACCATCAAAGTCCACTTTGACAACATAAGCGTCAACTTTTTCTAGTTCGGCAAGTACTTTGTCTGCGTTGCCGTTTGTTGGAGTTAAATCGTTTTCAAATGTACTTTCAAAAGATTCGCCAGCTTCAAATGAATAGTCATGGATAATAGATGTCATTTCTAGTGTTGGTTGCGCAGGTGTTTTATCTCTATAATAAGCAAAGGATCTGGTGCTAATGTTTTTATTAATGTCGATTTGGCTGTTGTTCTTGATAGTGTAAATAATTTTTTGGGTAATCTTTCCTGTGTTTACATCATAAAGATTTTCTACATCAAAACTTGTTATTTCCAAATCAACAGTATTTGGAAATTCCTTTGCTTGTTTTTCGTATCTTGCCGCTGAGTTTTTGATCTGGCGATTATTGTTAAACTTTTTCATAATCGGAAAGCCTGCGCCAGCAAGGCTGAAGCCAACAACTCCGGCAAGCAAAACTGTAACCAGCAGTTTTGTTTGTGTTTTCGATTTTGTTTTTAAAAATGTTTTCATACTGTGTGTTTAATTAATAATATTACATACAATATTATACCATATTTATAAATTAAATAAAAATAGCTATCAAAAAGACAGGGTTGACAAATTACAAATAAAAATATATCATAATCTATAGCAAAGGAGGCGCTGTATGACTGACCAAGTCCTGGTTCGATTCATTCATACCGATGATGGTGAAATACATGGAAGAATAGTCAAAGACTATAACGGCGTTGAAGTAAGTTCGATTTCTGTCAAGAATCGGCGTAGCGTGGTTACTCAGGCTTCGAGACATGTCAAGGTGATGCGCAGACAAAAACCGGCGGGCCGAGCTGGTAGAGTCATTTTTCTTCTGGGTTATACCAGGAAGAATAAAGATCAGTGGAGTGAAGCATTGCCTGCAAACCAATCGCATTGGATTTGTCAGATTGTGCAGGAACTAGCTGGATATTTGAGTTCCAATGGTAGAACTGCATTTCTTGTTCGTTTAATCAGAGAATCAACTGAATCATAAGTCAAGTGCCCCCGCCTCTCGATAATACTCGAGACGGGGGTGTTTTTTTTGTAATCCTTAATTCTTCATTCTTAATTTACATCCGTATAACGCGAGCCCCTCACAGTTTTATTAATATTAATAAAATATGGTATAATATATTCAGAATATTAACCAAACTTTTATGAAAAAAACAGTAATGTTTTCTGTGTTTTGTTTAGTTTTAATTTTATGCGCTTCTTTTGTTTTATTTAATACAAATGCGGCTGAAAACAGTTCTGCGTTCAATAATTTTGAATTACTAAAAAACTTTGCCAAAGACAAGGATAAAGATAAAACTGAAGTTGAAGAGGAGGTTGAAGATGAGCCGGAAGTTGAAGTTGAAACAGAAATTGAAACAGAAGCTGAAGCCGAAGTTGAAGATGAAGTTGAAGATGAAGTTGAAGTAGAGGACGAAGTTGAAGTTGAAGCTGAAGCCGACGTCGAAGATGAAGTAGAGGGCGAGGTTGAAGATGAAGACAAAAATAAAGACAAAGATGATGACGAAGATAAAGATAAAAACAAAGGTAAGGATGATGACGAAGATGAGGACGAAGAAAAAGGGGATAAAGAAGATAATGACGAAAACAAAGATGATGACGGTACTGGCAGTGATGTTCCGGGTGACGGTTCTTGCAGCGAAGATAAAATTTTAATTTGCCACAAACCAAATACTCCCGCAAGTCAGGAACTTTGTGTTGAGGGAAATTCTTTACAAAAACATATTGAACATGGTGATAGCTATGGCGCCTGTCCTCCGCCGGGTCTAGGCGAGGTTGATTTGTTCCTTGGTAAAACAGTTAGTGACACGACGCCCATTGTCGGTGAAGAAATTAATTACACAATGACAATTACAAATTACGGACCGGCTCAGGCTACCAATGTTCTAATTAGTGAGTCAGTGCCGGAAGGACTTACTTATTTAAGTCATATTGAAACAAAAGGCACATACGATATGGATAGTGATCTTTGGACTATTCCTGAATTAAACAATCGGCATACCGCTGTTTTGGAACTTGTGGCTGTAATCAATTTAGATCAATCAGGCCAGACCATTACAAATACAGTTAATGTTGAACAACTTGACCAGCTTGATCCTGATTTGAGTAATAATAGTTATAGCACTGAGGTTTATGTTAATGGCAATCCGGTTGCTGAAGATGATTTTTATTCTGTTAACGAAGACACGCCACTGACGGTTGTAACTTGGGGCGTTTTGGATAATGATACGGACGAGGACCATGATAGTTTGAGCGTTTCATTGAGTGTGGATCCTGAACACGGGACAGTAGAGTTAAATAGTGACGGTTCATTTGTATATAATTCAAATGAAGATTATGTTGGTGAAGATAGTTTTAAATACGAAGCTTGTGATATAAATCTTGTTTGTAGTTTTGCCACAGTGCATATTTCAGTTTTATCGGTAAATGATGATCCGATTGCAACGGACGACGAAGCGGGAACATCAGAAGGCGTGGAAATAGTGATTGAAGTTTTATCTGACGATATTGATGTTGATAATGACCAGTTATCCGTTATTTCAGTTACAGAGCCGGCGCACGGAACTGCGGTTATTAATCAAGATGATACAGTGACCTACACTCCGGATGAAAATTATAACGGCACTGATCAATTTTCTTATCAAATAGATGACGGCAATGGCGGTACGGACAGTGCGAATGTTGTTATCACCGTTTTAGCAGTAAATAATCCGCCGTTGGCAAATGATGACGAGGTTGAAACCGAGGAAGATACGTTGGTTATCATTAATGTTTTGGATAATGATTCTGATCCGGACGGTGATTCTTTAGTTGTAACGGCGATTCATGCTCAGCCGGTTCATGGCACTGCAGTTATTAATAATGATAATACAATAACATACACACCGAATGAAAATTATTTTGGCCAGGATCATGTTGGTTATTCTGTCTGTGACGGCAGTCAAACCACTTCATGTACTGAGGCTCAGGCTATTATTAATGTTCTTCCTGTAAATGATGCTCCGATTGCCGGCGATGATATAGCCGGTACAGCTGAAAATCAGGCGATTAATATCGACGTTCTCTCCGATGACATTGATCCGGATGATGATCAGTTAACTGTCATAGAAGTCAGCAGTCCGGAGAACGGTACAGCTGTGATTGAAAGCGATTCAACAGTAACCTATACTCCGAATGATGGATTTGAAGGGATTGACAGTTTTACTTATACAGTCAGCGATAGCGTCGGAGCAACAACTACTGTAACAGCCACCGTTATGGTAACTGTTAGTTCAATAGATCTTCCTCCTGTAGCTGTTCAAGATGATGTAGCAACAAATGAGGATTCTCCTCTTGTGATTGATGTTTTAAATAATGATTCAGATCCGGACGGCGATTCTCTAAGTGTAGCTGAAGTTCATACCCAGCCAGTTCACGGAACAGCGGTGATTAATGCAGATAATACAATAACTTATACGCCGAATGAAAATTATTTTGGTACAGATCATTTTGGTTATCTGGTTTGCGATGACAGTATTGCTCAGCTTTGCAATGAAGCCAGTATATATATTGAAGTTAGTGCAGTTAATGACGCACCGGTCGCATCTCATGACGAAGTCGGAGACGTGGAAGGCAAAAGTGTGATTATTGAAGTTTTATCTGATGATTTTGATGTTGACGATGACCAGTTAAGCGTTGCTTCTGTAACTGACCCGGTTCATGGCTCAGTAGTTATTAATCAAGATCAAACTGTAACTTATACGCCGGATGAAAATTATAGTGGCACTGATATTTTTTCTTATCAGGTTTCAGATGGCAATGGCGGGACCGATACGGCAGATGTAACAATAACCACAAGCGCAGTCGATTCCGCGCCTGATGTTCTTGATGACGCTGTTTCTACTGATGAGGATGTATCGGTAATAGTTGATGTTTTGGCAAATGATGAAGACGCTGATGGTGACGTCCTTGAAATAAGTGAAATTCATGCCCAGCCTGCGCACGGTATTGCTGTTGTAAATGAAGATAATACAATTACATATACACCGAATGAAAATTATAATGGTCCGGACAGTTTTGGGTATTTAGTTTGTGAAGTTAATAATGAGCCTCTTTGTACTGAAGCTCAGGTGGTTGTAACTGTTAATGCGGTTAATGATGCGCCGGATGTTAATGAGGATCAAGCGGAAACAATGGAGAATCAGCCGGTAATAATTTATCCGCTTAGCAATGATAATGATATTGAAAATGAAGATTTGCAAATTGCTTTAGTTACAGATCCGGAAAATGGCACGGTAATCATTAACAATAATAATACTCTTACTTATACACCGGACACTGATTTTGTCGGTGTGGATGATTTTAACTGCACAATTGTTGATAGCGCTGGCGGGCAGGCGGTTGTTAATGTTACGGTCGCGGTTAACGCAGCCCCGCACGCTGAAAATGACGAGGTGCACACGAATATTGATACAGAGATTGAGATTGATGTTGTTGCCAATGATACTGACGAAGATGATAAAAATATAATTATTGAGGTTGTGTCCAGATCAAATGTCGGCGGTTTGATTACAATTAATGAGCATGGAACACCAATGGATTTGACTGATGATACAATTAATTATACGCCGCCACATGATTATGTTGGTGAGGATGAATTTATTTATACTGTAATAGATGAACATGGTAATATTGACTCTGCAATCGTTGTGGTTGATGTTGGTGGACCGGATGACGTGGTAGATGAAAATTATGAATTACAAATTGCATCCAGTTGTCTGCATTGTGATTTAGCTGAATATGAACTTTATATTACCAATCCTGACGGAACAGAGCGGATTATTAATACAGATTATGTGCAAAAGGAAGAATTAGCCCATAGAGTGTTTTTATATCGGTTTGAGGATAAAGGCATTGACTTTGATTATAATGACGTGGAGATTATTTTAGATACCCGGGTCTGTGATGACCCCAAGTTTGCGATTGCCGGTTCGGATTCCAGGTGGGATCATCAGGTCGGTATGCGCTTGTTTTATAATCATCAGCTTGTAAATCAGGAATTGCTATGGGAAAATTCAAAAGATTTTGTTAATGAGGATAGAGATTATAATTTAAAAGAAGAAAATAAACAAATTTGTGAAAAGCAGTGTAGTGCTTCTTGTGATGAGCTTGAATTGGAATTTTTCATAATTAACCCTGATGGTTCGCGACGTTACCCGGGTACAAAATTTTGTCAAGAGAAAAAAATTAATGAAAATACAATGTTATATCAATTTGAAGATAAAGGAGGTGATTTTGACTACGATGATGTTGTTTTTGAAGTGAATCGGGTGAGCTGCGAGGAAGCGATTGTAACAACTTTCCATCATCCTGTCACAGATCATGTTTGGCATCATCAGATTTGGGCGAATGTTGTCGGGCCGGGTGGCAGGAGTGTTGAATTAAAAGTTTTGCGTAATTCACATTTAGATAATGCCGAATTTTATATCCAGAAAATAAAGTTAAATGCGTATAATGAGTTTTGTGAGGAGTAAGGTCTTAATGTAAATATAGTTTTAATTAAGCTCTGAATCCGTGGTGGTTCAGAGCTTTTTATTTCACCCATTTAATGCTAAAATGTACTTATGCCGTTCAAATTTTGCAAAAAAGCCAAGCAAGTGATTGATCTGGTCGAAAATTCCGACCGCAGTTTTTTTGTTACCGGCAAAGCCGGGACCGGCAAGTCAACCCTGCTCGAGCATATTCGGTTAATTAACAAAAAAAAATCAGTAGTTTTAGCTCCGACCGGGATATCTGCGATTAATGTTAATGGAGAAACAATCCATTCATTTTTTAATTTGAAGCCCGGCTATGAAAAGGACGAAGCTAGAAAGATGAGAATTGATGACAAAAAAATACAAAAGTTTTCCAGACTGCGGACCATGTTTATTGACGAAATTTCAATGGTGCGAGCGGATGTTTTTGATGCCATGGACATTGTTTTGCGCCGGGTGAGAGACAGTCAACTTCCTTTTGGTGGACTGCAAATGGTCCTGTTTGGCGATCTTTACCAGCTTCCACCGGTGGTAACTTCCGATGATCAGGAACAGTTTTATACAGAATACAGCTCGCCCTACTTTTTCGCATCGGACGTATTTAGTGGTCAGAAAAATATTTTTGACAAGGGCTTTGATTTGCCGATTATTGAACTGGAAACAATTTACAGACAAAAGGACAAGGAATTTATTGAAGTGCTCAATGCCGTTCGCCAAAATAGGGTAGACGACAACCATCTGCAAATATTAAATTCACGTTATTCCCAATATTTCAATCCGCCAGCAGATGAAAAGTATATTTATTTGGTAACAACCAATGCGGAAGCGAAAAGAATCAATGAAATGGAAATGAAAAAACTTGGACAATTGGAAGTTGAGTTTATTGCGGAGCAAGAGGGGAAAGTGCCAAAGAGTTTGTATCCCAACGATGTGAAGATAACTCTCTCAGAGGGCGCGCAGGTCATGTTTATTTGTAATGACAAGGAACGGCGCTGGGTCAATGGCACAATCGGGCGGATCAAGAAAATTTCATATGAATATGATTTGGAATTGGATGCAGAGGATTATGTGATTACAGTTGAAAAGGAGGACAAAAAAATTGTAAAAGTAAAATATCATACTTGGGAAATATCAAAGTACGTTTTTCGTGGTGGGAAGTTTGAACGCGAACAGATCGGACGCTACGAACAAGTCCCGCTTCGTCTGGCTTGGGCGATTACCGTTCACAAAAGTCAGGGCAAGACGTTTGAAAAAGTCATTGTCGATTTTGGGCGTGGGACATTTGCTCACGGTCAGAGTTACGTCGCCCTTAGTCGCTGTACCACACTTGCCGGTATGGTTCTGAAGCGACCGATGACTCGGCGGACGATTATCATGGATGAGCAGGTTCGGAATTTTCATCTTGGTGCGCGGAGTGAGTAACTTGTGAAATGAAATAGATAGAAATAAGTTGAAATAAATTGAAATATGATTAGTGGAAATTAAACCCTGCCGCAATGTAGGTTTTTTTATTTGAAAAATGAATCTCGATTACTATAGTAGTTTCGTTTTTGTCTAGGTATAACCTCCCCCAACCATAAACTACATTCTTCGAATGAGTTCATGGCAAGCCCCCTCCTTGATAAGGAGGGGGCTCAGGCCAGTCTTGGCCCTCCCCTTGACAATGAATCCGATTCCCTATAAAATAATCTAATGATCTTTGAAATTTCTCCCAGGAGAAAAACCGGAGTGGAAAGGTTCTGTTTCGGTGATGATTTTGCGCGACTCCCAGGAGGCGCGTCTTCAGATGGTTTCATGGAGGATTTTATGAAACAGCGAATGCCTGAAGGAG
>JABMRF010000029.1 GCA_013202715.1 Candidatus Kuenenbacteria bacterium | reverse complement strand
GTGTATAACCCCACCAAAGCTGTCATTCCGGGCTTGACCCGGAATCTGCGTTATCATACCAGTCGACGCTCAGGTCCTCCCAGTCTGGGTTATGTTTGTTTATTAAGTCAATTTTCCATTCTCGTTTCCAATTCTTTAATTGTTTCTCAAACGCGATCGCCTCATGCATTGTCGGAGAACTTTCATAGTATACCAACTTATTACAATTATATCTTGCAGTAAAACTTTTTGGATAAGTTTTATTTTTATGCTGCCAAATTCTGCCAATTAAGTTTGATGTCACTCCCACATACAAGGTAGTATGGCTTTTATTTGTCACAATGTATGCGGTTGGGATTTTTTCAGAATTTCTCATATAATGTCACGTTCTTTGTGACTGACTTATGTTTACCAATTTTACACCACGGTTGTGAAGCCTCTATGCCTCACTACTCCCATTTTAGCAAACTTTACTCTGTTTGTCAAGAAGTGTCACTACAAATGTATTGACATTTTTATATTTATTTAGTATAATGAATAGCTCCAGATCTTTGACAAAAAAGGAGGATGATATGTTTCAGAAGGTTTTTATAATTAGTGGATTGATCCTCACATTGTTGCTTCTCGTTATTAGTATTTCCAACTTGATAATTCCTGCGAGTGTTTTTGATATGATTTTGGAGTACGGGATTTTTTTTATTTGGGCTTGGTATTTTGTGTTTATATTCTTTTTCTTAGTAATTAAGCGAAAGAAAAAAACAAAACAAGTTTCACTTTATACTTGTCTGTATTTAACAAATGTTTGTAGTGAAGATTGCCCGTATTGCTATTTCCGTCGTACGAATAAAGATTTGAAAAGGCGGACTTTGAATTTTGAGCAAGTCAAACAAGAAGTTGCGGTGATCAAAGAGCTGGGCGTTAATAATGTAATTGTTATTGGCGGAACTTTGGTTGGTGTGGAATATGAGAGTTTGGTTTTACGCACGGTTAGCTGGTTGATTTCTGAAGGAATGGTTCCGTGGTTGGAGCTTGATAATCCTTCGGCTAAACTGCTGAAGAGGTTGAAGGCTGCGGGCGCAGATCATTTTATTTTGTTTCAAGAAACTTATAACCAAGAGTTGTTTGCCAAGCTTCATGAAAATAATTTGGTAAAAAATAATTTTCTTCAAAGACTGGAAGTAATAGATCGAGCAGTTCAGGCTGGGTTTATTAATATTGGAATTGGCGCTTTGTTTGGCCTAAGTCCAAGTGTTGATCAGGAAATTTCCGGATTAGTTGACCATGCTCAAAGATTGTTGGCAAAAGGAGTGAACGTCTGCGTTTTCGTACCGACTGTAAAGCATCCGGCTTATGATTTGATTTCAGCTCAGCAGTTAGATCAAATCATTACAGCGGTGCGCGTGGCTTTGCCTCAAGTTTCAATTGGTCTAAGTGGCCGCGAGCCAGCTGAATTGCGTGATCGCCTGTTTTTACTGGTTGATCAAATCGGAACTGGTGGAGTAACCAATCCCGGCGGGCGAACGGTTTATAAAGATGAATATGAGGCAGGTAATAAACAGTTTGTTTTGGCTGACTTACGTGAGCCTACAGAGATAACAGAATCTTTGAAGAAGCAAGGCGTTAAGGTTGTTAATAATTTTTCATGGAGGAATGAAAATGAAAAAGAAGACACTTAAAGGATACATTTTGATGAGAGTTGAAGTGTTTTATGGAGAAACAAAGAAACAAGGTAAACTTCTTTTTGTCTGGTTTCATCATCCTACCTTTGCTCCATTAACAGCAAACGAGAGAAAAAGAGTTAAAAGAATTTGTGATAGACTAAGTGATTTGCTTGAAGAGTATAGTTTGGATTTTGTCTTTAGCGGAAAAGATCCTGGTCTTGCTGGGTCTCAATTCAAGACATATAATCAAAACGTAGTACCCGAAATTATATATAAATGGTTAGACCGATATGCAGAAAAATCAACGCGAAAAAGAAAAATCTATGCTGGAGATCCAAGGAAAGTTGAAAACTATCAACGCTGGGATTTTGTAGGAGAGAGAGACGACTGGTGGTAAAATTTATTAGCTCAACTTAAAAAGTTGAGTTTTTTTTCTAAATTTACATGAAGGGGCGCAAACACTTGACCCTTCGACTTCCTGTGTCGCTCAGGGCCTTGACAAAGTGTAAAAAGTACACTATAATGATAATGAGGATAAAGATTACTTTAGAGTCTCTCCCTTTTAACTCCTAATCCTATGCCAGATAAAAAGAAGATACTAGATGAGCTTGAAAACCTCAAAGACGAGCATTACAAGCTGGCCATGAGGTTGGTTTCTGAAGATATTGAGGACGAGGACGCCCCTCTTGACAAAAAGTAAAATATGATGTAGAATTACTGGTTATGTGGAGTTGTTCATTAGATTTTAACGAGGTCCTTCTTCGCTCTTGCTACGCAGAGCTACGAAGGACACAGGAGGTGTTTGATGCGAGGATCAAGACGAGCATTGGTGGTTGTAGATGTTATGGCGGAATTTATGCCTGGCGGTGCAGTCCCGGCCGAAGGTGGTGATGAAATTGTTGAGCCGATTAATGTGCTCATGAAAAATGGTGGCTACGACATTATTGTTATTGTTCTTGAAGGTCATTCTTTGAAGCATAGTTCTTTCAAGGAAAATGGTGGGCCGTATGACACGCATGGTGTGTGGGGAACTGAAAAAGCTGAGCCCCATCCGGATCTGAAGCTTGTCTACGTGACCATGATCATGCGCAAAGGAATTGATGATGATGTTGATTGCTATTCCGGTTTTGCTTCGGAAAGGGACGTAAATGGAAAAAGAAGGCCAACCGGATTGCGCGGATATTTGCTGGACAACATGGTTGATCAGGTAGATGTGGTTGGTTTGACGTTTGATATTTGCGCTTTTTCCACCGCAGTTGATTCCTCTCAGTTTGGGTTTGAAACGCGGATGCTAAAGGATTGCACGCGCTCACTCTTTCCTGAGAATGATGAGAAAAACATTGAGGCTCTTGAAGCTGCGGGTGTAGTAGTCGTTCGATAAAAAATCAGGGAAATCCGAATCTGGATTTCCCGTTTAATAAAGTTCAGAATGATTTGTGGATTTTATTAAATAACGTTCCTTACAATCTAGACGAGGTAAAGCTATGAACAACGATAAGATCGTATGCTTTGGCGGTAGTTTCAATCCAACCGCAATTCATCATCGACTGATTGCTGAAAGACTGACATGGGAGTTTGGTCGAGTTGTTGCTATCCCTTGTGGAATGCGACCGGACAAAGCCTCTGCCGGATTGGTTTCGGCTAATCATCGTGCAGAAATGGCTTTACTTACTTTTGCCAGAATTCCCAATGTGGTAGTTGATCTGTCTGATGTTGCCAATGAAGACTTTGCCAGAACCTATGACCTGGATCTGAAAATGAAAGCCAGATATGGAGATAATGTTTGGCATGCCATTGGTACGGATCTGGTGACTGGTGGCGCCCGTGGTGAATCAGAGATTCAACGGCGCTGGTACAAGGGGCAGGAACTTTGGAACAAGGCAAACTTTATTGTCATGTCCAGGTCCGGCTCGCGTGCTGGTGACGAAGATTTGCCTCCCCACTCGGAAGTCTTGATTGTCGATTTCCCAGGTTCAAGTACGGAAATTCGTAATCGCCTGGCCAGGGGCGAATCAATTGAAGGATTGGTAACGCCAACTGTGGAAAGATATATTTTGGAAAATAAACTCTATACTTCTAAAAGGTCAGGAGGCTAGTATGGTAAATTATCGATTGACCGAGAAGAAAATGTTAGATGTACTCGAACGCCAGGCACGACTTACCTTTGAATACGCCAGAGACCATGGGATTCACAATCTCGTTGTTGGCTCTTCCGGTGGAAAGGACAGTGCTTACGTGTTGGCAGTGAATCAGTGGGCCTGTGTGCTCGCCCAGAGAAATGGTTATGAGTTGCATTCGATCGGCGTGATTATGCCGTGCGAATCTGATCCCAATGACGAGCGTCTGGGGAGACAGGCCATTCGGAAGTTTGGTGCTGAGGAAATGAGGGTTGACTTTACAGATCTCTTTCAGGTCACGGCAGGGACATATCCTTGGCGAGAGCTTCTCGGAGAATATGTCGAGGATGCAAGCAAGCTCGAAGAGTTGCTTGGCCGGATTCCTGGTGCCGTTACGCCACTGATCGATGCCCAGATTCAGGATTTTCTGGAAAGAACAGGTCAGGAAAATGTCTTTCGTGACTGGAATTTGTCCGGCAGGGTTACTCAGGGAAATATCAAGGCCAGATTCCGAATGGCGCTTGGTGTGTATCACATCGCTCGTCGTGTGAAGGGAATTGTTTCCAGTACCGATAATCAGTCTGAGTACTGGATGGGGTTCTGGACTATTCACGGCGACGTGGGAGATTTCGGGGTAATCCAGCATGTGCTCAAGGGGCTGGAACTGTACGATCTTTGCTGTTTTGTCGGTGTACCCCAGGAAATCATTGACGACCCGCCAAAGGATGGTCTCGGTGTTTCCGAAGGTGGTGATGCCGGTCAGATTGGCGCGCCGTACAAGGAATGGGAGCCGATCTTCATTCAGCTGATCAAAGCAGGGTTCGATCCCAATGGCTCGAAAGCGCAGTTGAAGCATTTGCCGTTCATTGCCGGAGCCGATCCAGACTTGGTTTACAAGCTCGCCGCGCGAGCTGTGTTTAGCAAGTTCAAGCGAGTTGAATTCGTGGTTACTCGCGAAATGCTGGGATTGCCGGCAATCGAAGAGATTGATCTTTAGCAGTTAGTCGAAAACTACAACGCCTACTCTCAAATGAGAGTGGGCGCTTTTTTATTTTAAAAATAGTGTAAATAATACACCTTTATCCACAGCTACAGTTGTCTAATTTTAGCTGATTTTTGTTTAAACTTGACAAGAGGCCTTGACAAGGTGTAAAAGGTACACTATAATAAAAATGAGAAAAGGAAGTGTATATTGTACACTAACTTCCCAAATAATTATTTACACGGGGAAGTGACATTTCTCAAACAAGATTCTTCTCAATTAGTGAAAACTTTTTAAGAGGATTCTAATTCCATAGATCATTACAAGGAGAATACAATGAGGCAAATCATAAAGATTGTTGAGTTTGAGGGCAAAAAGATGTTTGATTGCGAAGGACTTAAGACAAATCTTAGCGAATGGAACTTTAATTTTCCTGCTGATATTCGCGCCGAATTAGTAATTATGCGACAAGGCAAAGTAATCGATCGTGCTGTTTGGCAAAAAGTAAGAGAAACACAAAAAGAGTGGGAGTCATTTCCTCTGGCTGCGTTTTGTGGATTTCAGCGTGAAGAGTTTTGTCGGTCAGGGAATTATAAATATATTTTTGAAATAAATGAATTGCAATTCGGAGATGTCCTCATTGTTGAGACGGATCAAGCGATTGATATTGTGCGTCCGCTGCTGGAATCTTGGCTGTTCTTTCCTTGTTCTGAAAAAAGAGCATTTCTGGTTAAGAGTTTGCCTTATCGCGGATTAAATCGGCGCGGTCGAAATATCAAATATTTGCGTCAGACTTGGGATGCTAGAGTCCACAAACTTGAAGCTATGCTCAAGTCCGGTGAAATGCCATATTTGGATTTTTGTTATGTCGATCGGAAACTTGCGCAAAGACGGCGGAATTCGGCAAACAAGGCGCGCGACAAGAAGATTGAATTGGTCGTTGTGCTTAGAAAGGGTCAATACTTTTTTGAACACAAAGGCTATTTCTTTGATTGTATATATGACATTCAGCACGGCGAAGATGAATATGCGTGGTGCGAAGTCATTCGTGATGAAAAGGTGATCTCACATGGCGCCTTGTCCTGGGTCGGAACCCATGGTGCAGCTATTATGTTCAATGGTTTTGTAGGCGTTTTGAAAAATCATTACTCTCATCTACTTTTGGCGGCGGAATTTATTGAGGGAGACAAAATCGTTTTTAATTTCAAGGGGAAGTGGAATTTGCTCGACAAGGTGATTGAGACATACACTTTTTCCTCTTATGCCGATCGTCGAGTCAAACGGATGGCTGCTGCTTATCCCACAGAAGAAGATTTGGATAAAGTTGCCGGTATTAATTATTTATTTAAAAATGATTTACTTCGTTCGATTGAGTGGGACCGGGTAGCGCTTACGCGCAAGTTCGTTTTGGCCGGTAAAGTAAAATTTATGCGTTTTGAAAATTAAAACAATATGGGAATTTGTCTATCAAATTCCCAGTTTATCGGAGAAGGTTTAATTAGTCTGTTCCGATAAGCTTATATAGCTCGAACTTTGAAAATTACAATGAGATAAATAAGGAGATAAAAATGAGAAGCGAACAGTTTGCTATATCAGCAGGCTCAGTTGTTGGAGCACATCATCGCAAGGTATTCAAGAACAATCAGGATGCGTTGTCAGTTGTTGAAAATGAGCACGGCCTGGTCGCTATTGTCTGCGATGGCTGTGGCTCTGGAAAGTATTCAGAAGTTGGTGCTCATGTCGGTGCAAAATTTATTGCTAATTATTTAGCTGAAGCCTTGCGTGATTATACCGGATCAGAAAATAAATGGCAGGAGTTACTGGATTGCCTTAAGTATGATTTGGTGAATTTTCTGGGAAGGATTGCCAATGAAATGGGCTATTCAGCTCAACTTATTCTTGACCACTTTCTGTTCACAGTTGTTGGTGTGATTATTACTGAAAATCAATGTGTAGTTTTTTCTCTTGGCGATGGAGTTTTTTCCGTCAATCAAGAAGTTACTGTCATTGATCAGAATAATACACCGGAGTATCTGGGCTATGGGATTTTGTCTAATGAAAAACGTCAACATGTTGTCTTTGAAATTCAAAAAGTCATTACGATTACGGAAGTTGAAAGTTTGTTTATTGCCACCGATGGGTTTGACCAAGTGTATTCTGAAGCTGAAACAAAGCTGAACTATTTAGGCAGTGAAATCAGTGTGGCAGAGCTTTGCCAGTTTGAAACTGGACCTAAGTATTTGAAAAATAGATCTCTTGTGCAGAAGAGGCTCAATGTGCTTGGGCTAAACCACGGACTTTTGGGAGATGATACAACGGTGGTTTTAATAAGGCGGAGAAATAGCGAAATAGCGAATTAGTTAATTTGTTAATTCGTAGGCTCGTCAATCCGCCAATTAACCAATTCGCCAGTTAACCAATTCGCTTTTTCCACCACGGGGGTGACCATGAACGTATACATAGACAAACAACGCGTTCGCCTCGACCCCAAGCATACTTTGGGAGTTGGCGGTGAAGCGCAAGTATTTCACTGGAATAATCAAGCTGTGAAAATTTTTCATGGACCGGATCCCACTTGGGATCATGCCAAGAAAAGTTTTTGGCAGCAGATGCGCAAGATAAAAATCGAAAAGCTGAAAAGATTTCCAAAAGGATTGCCGGACAGCGTCATTAGCCCGCAAAAACTGGCTTATGACGAAAACGGTCAGGTCATTGGTTATGTGATGAAGGCAATTTCCGGAGCAGAAGTATTATTCATGCTCTCGCAAAGAAAGTTTCGTCAAACAGTTTCCAATGAAGAAGTTTTGCAGATCTTTTCCCAGCTGAATTCGGTTATGAACGGAGTGCATGCCAGAAACGTTGTTGTTGGAGACTTCAATGACCTGAATGTTTTGTTCAAGTCAAAACAAGTTTTCATGATTGATGCCGATAGCATGCAGTTTGAAGGATTGCCATGTGTTGTTGCTACGGAGAGATTCCTGGATCCAAGTTATTATGGATCGGATTTTTCAACTCGGCCGCAATTCACAAAACAAAGTGACTATTATGCTTACGCCGTGATGCTCTTTCAGAGTCTACTGCTTGTTCATCCATATGGAGGAACACACAAAGGATTCAAAACATTGCTCAGAAGGGCGGAGGCTGCAGTTTCGGTGTTTGACAAAGATGTTCGTTATCCGAAAAAAGCTGTTCACTACAGTGTTTTGCCAGATGAGCTACTGGAATATTTTCGCCAGGTGTTTGATCTGAAAAAAAGGGAAAAAATTCCTGAGTTGCTTCTGCGAAGTTTGCGCTGGACAACTTGTTCCAGTTGCGGCGTGGTTCACGCCAGGTCGGTATGTCCGATTTGCGCTATTGCGCCGGCAGCGATAAAGGAAACAGTTGTTGTTCGCGGAAAATGTACAGCCAGTAGAGTTTTTCAAACTCGAGGTCGCATTCTTCAAGCTACTGTTCAGGGCGGAAAACTGCGTTATCTTTACGAAGATGGCAATTCAGTCCGTCGGGAAAACCAAGAAGTGATTTTGAAAGAAAAAGCTGACCGCAAGCTGCGGTTTGGCATCATGGGAAACACCACGATCATTGGTCAGGATGAAAAAATTGCCTTGATTCGAAATGGGAAAGTAGAAAAGCTGGGTAGAACCGGAACGTTGGGAAACCTGCCGGTTTTTGACAGCAACCAAAGTGATTATTTTACTTTGTCATCTGATTTCCTGGCTCGAAATGAGACAGAAACCATTGGACAGATTCTGGAAAATCAAACTTGGTTTAGAGTGGGGCCAGAATTTGGCCTTGGCTTCTATCGAGTTGGTCTTCGAACGGTTTACTTTGTTTTCAACGCACACAAAGGAGCTTTGGACGACAGTATTCAGTTACCGCAGATCAAGGGAAAGCTGGTTGATGCTGAATGTGTTTTTTCCAGCAACTATGCATTGCTGACAACTTCGCGAATTGAAAATGGAAAAACCATCAACGCCATGTATTTAATTCGGAAGGACGGAACACTGAAAGCAAGCACAGAAGCAGAAGCTGATAATTCGAGAATGCTGTCCTCAATTCGAGGAAAAGCAATCGGCGGGTCTAACGTTTTATGCGCCACGGACGACGGATTACTGCTGGTTGTGCCGGACAATGGACACTTGGTTGAAGCAAAACTTTTTGCCGATACCGAGCCATTTGTTGACGAGGCCAGTGAAATTCATCCAGCAGCAAACGGAGTTTATGTGGTTTCGGACAAGGACATCAAGTTGCTCAGGATCGGTTAGAGAACAAAGGAGGCTAAAGCAGGTTGAGGTTTACCGTCAGGCGAGACGCCAACGTCTCGTCTGACAGTGGGAGAATTAGTAGGCAAGAAAGTTTAACAGGCAACAGAGATTTCTCCAGCCAGGCGCGGCAACGGTGCCGCGCCTGACTATGAAGGATTCACCAACTCAAAGGAGAGAACAATGAGTCAGACAGCCAACAAAACACTTCCATTCCCCAGTTTTTTTGACACAAACAAGGTCGGCGAGCTCTATTACTCGCGCGACGCAGAGGTTGCAGCTATTGCCAGTGCCTACGCCAAGGCAAATGGTATCACGCCAGCCTTTGAAGACAAAAACAAGGTTGCGCTGTTCGTGATCGACGGCCAGGTCGGCTTTTGCTGGCCGGGCGCGAGCCTCTTTGTTCCGGGTGCGGTCGAAGATGTCACGCGGATCTGCGAGTTCATCTATCGCAACCTGAACAAGATTTCGGAAATGCATTTCTCACTGGACACCCACAAGGCGTTTCAGATTTTCCACCCCTCATTCTGGATCGACAATGCGACCGGAGAGGCTCCGGGTCCTTTCACGCTCATCTCGGCGCAGGATATCAAGGACGGTAAGTACACGCCGGCTCTGTATCCGCACGAATGCCTGGCGTATTGCGAAGAGCTGGAGAAAACCGGCAAGTACGTGCTCTGCGTCTGGCCGTATCACACCATGCTCGGCTCGATTGGCCACGCTCTCTTGCCGGCGCTTTTCGAAGCGGCCATGTTCCACGCCATCGCCCGCAAGAAGCAGACCAAGTTCGAGACCAAGGGGATGCACCCCTTGACCGAGAACTATTCCGTTCTTTCGCCTGAGGTGAAAAACGTGAAGGGGCAGGTCGTCGGTCAGTTCAATACGCGCTTTTTCAAGGCGCTGATGGAAAATGACCGGGTTTACATCTGCGGTCAGGCTTCCAGTCACTGTGTGAAGACCACGATTGAGGACCTGCTGCGCGAGATCATGGCAGTGGACCCCGATCTGGTCAAAAAGGTCTACATTCTGGAAGACTGCATGTCTCCGGTGCCTGCAGTGACCGATGCAGACGGCAATGTGCTGGTCGACTTTCCGGCCATGGCCACCCAGGCCCTGGCGGATTTCAAGGCTGCCGGCATGAACGTTGTTTTGTCAACTGAGTCGGTCGTTCTTTAACCATCCAACCGTGGTGTAGGGATTGATTAAATCAAGCCCTACACCATATAAAGGAGAATATCATGACCTCAACTTCAAGACCTGATGCAGGCACTGTGAAAAGTGTCTTTGCTGATGCAGTTGATGAAGGAACCCTTTCTCTGCCGTCGAAAGATTTGCTCTGTGTGAGTCTGGACGACAACGTCTTGGCCGGTTGCGACGGCATTGATCTCGATGACATCGAAGCCACTGAAGTCACTCTGGTCAGTATCCTGATTGACGATTCTGGTTCAATGAGCGGTCTGGAAGACGCAGTCATCGATGGCCAGAATGAAATGCTGGAGGCTCTAACAGAGTCCAAACAAAAAGATTCATTCTTGATTGGAATGTGGGCACTCAACAAATCGGCCCCTTACCATTCGTATGTTCCTGTCGATGACGCACTTCGTCTCGATCACTCGAGCTATGTTCTCACGGGAATGACTCCTCTTTGTGATCGCTGGTGCGAAGTCCTGGCGGCCAATGTGGCCTACGCTCAGCAACTGCGCGCTTCCGGAACAGCGGTTCGGAGTATCGCGGTGATGATCACCGACAGTGGTGAAAATGATTCGCGCAAGCACACGGAAGCGGATTGCCGTCTGTTGGCAGTTGACCTTCTCAATTCGGAACAGTTTGTCCTAGCCATGGTCGGTCTCGGCCAGTACTACGATTTCAACGGGATGGCCAAGGATCTTGGTATCCCCGAGGGTTCCGTCCTGGTGGCCGGCAAGACCAAGTCAGAGATCCGCAAGGTCTTTCAGTTGGTCAGCCAGTCTGTGATCCGCGCATCGCAGGCCACGGTTGATCCGAGTACGGCACAGAACACGTTCTTTGTGCAGTAAAAAAATCCCCACCTTTATTATAGGGTGGGGTTTTATATTTGGTCATGCTTTTTTTATTAGAAGAAGAGGTGATTGTCAATAAATTTAGCTGATTTACTTTTGACTAGATTATCTTATTGTTACTGTAAATTTACAATAAAAGTTGTGTCTAGGGTTGACAGTTTTGTTGCAATTTGCTATTATAGTATGTTGTAGCTAATGGTTATTAACGTAATTAATAAACCGTGGAGGTGAAAGGATGAAAGCTGACGGGACAATTGAAAGAATGGATGACGGCAGTGTTGTTGTTGAGGTTTTGGACGAACCGTGGAGCTTGGATTTTGAAGGCGTAAAGTGCGCAAATCCCGATGCTCCTACAGAGGAAAGGATTTACCGTAGGGTTTTTCGTGAAAAGAAGATTTATCTTCCGGGTGAATATGACAGGGCAGTTGCGGAAACAATTGCTCATCCTGACAGCTTCGTTTTTTCAATGAATGGCTATTCCCGGATTACTGATGAACAGTGCCGGCGCTACGGAATTCAACCAAACGCATATGAAGAAGCTTGTGCTGCTATTATGCGGAAAGCAATTCTGTGTTTGAGGGAGAAATTTCACGGAGCCAAGTTGCAGTTGGTTTACGGTGCTTCGGATACCGGAGTAGACAAGGCAATTGAAGAGGTTGCAAGAGAATTCAACATTGTGCCTCTTGGTTTTTCTTGTATCCGATACATGTTGTATGTCAAGGATGATGAGATCCCTGTTTTTGTGGCTGGATCAAAAGATGAGTATGCTGATCTGTACATCAAGTCTTTGGATTTGTTGTTTGCTACCGGCGGACGTGAACATGCTCTGCAGCATGATGTCCTTGCCGCTTGCATTTATGGTAAACGGATCCATTTTGTTGATATACTCAATGGTCTTTCGAATACCGGTGGTGTGCCTGCGACCGTTACCGATGAAGACGGCAATACTCGAGTAGATAATGCAGCGGCTGCCATGGGGAGGAATGTTTCTTTCTTTTCACGGGAAGATGCTGTTGCGACCACTCCTCTCGGAGGAGATCGCTGGGATGCAATTTTCATGGACGTTGCGTCTGTAGCAACACAGGTTTGCAGACAAAAAATGTCTCCCGCAAGGAAATTCAAGTAAAATAATAAGTGAAGAAACCAGATTCCTGCGCAATCTTGTGCGGGAATTTTTTATATAAGAAAAAACCACTACACGAGGGTAGCGGTTATTATTCTACAAATGGACAATCTTGTTCGGCTCTTCCCACGGTGCGAACGGCGGGGCGACCAGAACCATTCGGCTTTTGTGCCTGATCTTGTCTCTTCTGTAAATCGTCAAGCTGGCATTTTTGATCGGTTGCTCTTTTTGCATTCGAATGAGGTCTTCCTCGGAATGTCTTTCAATCAAAGCCCGGAAACAGGAAATGATAGCAGAGTGGGAAACAATAATGACTCTCCTGCCACCCCAGTCTCTGAGGAGTGTTCCTAGAAAAGAATGAGCCCTGTCCTGCATTTTTGGATAGTGTTCACCGCCGGGCGCGCAGAAATAGTATTTTCGAAGTTTTCTTTTCAGTTTTACCAGTTCAGGATAAAGCTCTCTGACTTCCTTGTCAGTCAACTGTTCCAGAACACCGAAATCTTTTTCTCGAATTCGGGAATCCTCGCGAAAATCGCCATATGGGTAAACTCTTTCACTGGTCTGTCTGGTTCGAGTGTATGGGCTACGGTAGCAACCGTCAAAAGTGAAATCATTTTTGCGTAGCCAGATTCCGGTTTGAGTTGCTTGCCAAACTCCATTTTCAGTTAGCTCAACATCCATATCCCGGTGATTAAGAACTTTTCCGGAATAGCCGGTGATCACACCGTCTTTGATCAGGTCGGTTTCATAGTTGGACATGGATTCCGCGTGTCTGACAAAGACCAGTAGGTCAGGCCAGGGAAAAAGAAAACTTTTAGCTTCCATGATCATGATTCGAATCAGTTCCCGTCTTTTTCGGGCAATCAATTTTGAAAGGCTTCTGTCGTGCATTTTTTTGCCTCCTTATCGTTAATTATCAATGTTCTTTTGAGATAGAATTGTATGCTGATTCTTGGGATCTGTCAAGGGTAAGAAAAAACCGCTACACGAGGGTAGCGGTTTTGGTTTTGACTAGCTCAATTCATCGATCGGCGCTTCAGCCGACCAGAGTTTGTGCAAGTAATTGAAAAGAGATTCGCTCAGCGCCGTTTTGTACGGCGTAGGATTTGTTGTGCGAAGATGATCCTCGCGTAGGCTCGCGAGCTCCCTCTGGGCATGTTCGCGAATTTCTGCAATGGATTTGTTTGCTTCTTCGGTCGGTACGCCATTTCTGTAGTAGCAAATGTGCAGATGTCGAACTGCACTCGGTGTGACGTAAACTCTCTTGTGCTGGTCAAAGGGATGACAGCAGAGAATTCTCTCACCGGGCCTTGGCTCAGGCTCTCCATCAGCAATGAGCAGGTCGAGGATGGGTCTACCGTCTTTTCCGATCAGTCGGTGTCCGGTTTTCTTGCCGGGCAGGAGAATCTTGATCTGATTTTCGGAAATTTTTATACACGGCCGTCCATTGATTTCAACCAGCTTGTAGACTCCGCCCATTGCCGGCTGAGCCTGGCAGGTGATATTATGGGTTCCAACGCCAAAGGTGTCGATCTCATGACCCTGCTGGTTCATGGCGTGAATCGCACCTTCGTTGATATCATTGCTGGCTGCGATCAGAAGATCGTTTCCATCAAGTAGCAATGTATTTTTAATGAGGATTTCTGCGATTGCCGTGATGAACATCTTTCGCGATTCTTTCGAAAGATGAGCCAGGTCTCCGGAGTCGAGCCGGATACCTACCGGCTTGAGTCCCTTTTCTGCCAGAGCAAAGGCAACTGCCAGGAAATTTGGTACGCCGGATTTGAGCGTGTTGTAGGTGTCGACCAAAGCCAGGAATCCCTTTGGGAAAGCGCGCGCATAAGCAATGAATGCAGCGAGCTCACCGTCATTGGTTTTTCCGAGGCCGAACAGCTTCTGAATTTTTTCTCTGAAGAACAGAACTCTTTCTACAAATTCATCATGTTCAATGTCGTCCAGACTTGCGAAAGAAGTCACGAACGAATGCGCGTGAGTTCCCTTGATCGGAATACCGAAGAGTTTCCCGGCCAGCACATTGCTGGTGGCGTCAAATCCTCCGATATAGCTGTAAAGTGCTCCGGACAGCGCGCCGTCAGGGCCCTGAGCTCTTCGAAGTCCCATATCGATCAAGAATTTTTTTGGACCCGCGGCCAGTCTGAAACGGGCCGCGTTGGTAGCTATCAGCGTCGGATAATTTACCAGGTTCAGAAGTGCTGTTTCCAACATCTGACCGATACCCAGCGGACCATAGATTATCATTGGAGGCGTTCTGGGAAAAACTACCGATCCCTCATGAATGGCATGGATCGTGATTTCGTCAGTGTTGGTTTGTCTCAGCCATTTGAAAAAATCAGGATCACAGTCCGGCAGTTCTCCTCTGATGTACTCAATGTCATCATCGGAAAAGCCAAAGCTGTTTACATACTTGAGAGCTTCGCCAAGTCCGGCAAAGATTGCGAATTCTCCGCCAAACGGACATTCGCGGAAAAACTGATCAAAGACTGCGTCATCGTTGTGTTTTCCGGCTTTCCAGTAGCCATAGACCATGGTGATCTGGTACATGTCCGTCAGAAGTGCTCTGACAAGCGGGTTAGTCGGTGGTTTCATTTGGGCCTCCGTTGTGTGGGTTAAATTCGTATTTCAAGTTTTTGTTATCTCAACCACGGAAATTTTAGTTTTAATACCTTTTGGGTATAGGATTGATTACCGTCTTTGAATCCAAGTCGAACCGCTTGCTTGGCTCGACGGATGATTGCCTTTTTGATTTTTGTAAATGAAAGGTTGTCCGCAAAAAGTACGTTTTTTCTTTTATTGTTTTCAACCATTTCAATTACCACTTCGAAGTCGTGGCTTAGCTGTACGGGCGTAAAAGGCCTGTTTGGCCAGCCAGGGGCGATTGGTGTTAGTAGAAAGGTATCTGATTTATGGCCGAGAACCGGACCGCCTACATTAAAATTGTAAGCAGTTGATCCACCAGGAGTACAGATAATAATACCGTCTCCTGAATAAGGAAATTCACGTCCATTATCATCAAAGTAACTCAGACATTGGCCATCAATAAACAGCCGATGCTTAGCTGAGCCACCAGGATTAATGCTAATTGATTTTGTCCAGACATCATTCATTGCCAGAACATTTTTTACTCGACCGTTTTCAAGATGAATTTCTACTTCAAGCAAGGGAAACTCAATCCATTCTGCCTGTTTCATTGCTTTTTTGAAATTATCACCGTTGTCGTGATCATTTAGATAAAAGCCATAAGTACCACGGTTAACTCCATAAAAGGGTTTTCCGAGGTGACCATGTATTTTGGTAACATTGATCATTGTCCCATCACCGCCAATTACTAGGAAGGCTTCTGCTTTTGCAATGGAGACAACTTCAAAGTGCTTTTCTATTTCAGCGACTGTTGCACGGATAATTTCAATTTTTGCAGCTGACATTTTCCTAAGGTCAGTTAGGATACCAACTTTCATTTTTGGCTCCTTAATATATAATGATTGTCAATGTACTATCTTCTAGGTGTATTATATACACTATTTGATAATTTGTCAAGACCCTGAAGTACATACTCGATAAACTCGCATGACTTCAGGGTAAACCCAAATTATATAACCTAAAATTGTAGCTAATTTTACTTAATTTGTCAAGCGTTTTACCCTATATATTGGTAATTTTAGGCAAAACAAAAAAACAGAAAAGTAAATTTCTGCTTTATCGGCTGCGCCCGTCGACTCCTTACAGTCGCTCAGGGCATTCGTCTCGTCTCTCGTTCTGGTGGAACACCATGAGCGAGTGAAGCGAGTCGAATGGTGGGCGGGAGAGGACTTGAACCTCCACGACCGAAGTCACCAGTTCCTAAGACTGGCGTGTCTACCAATTTCACCACCCGCCCGGGTTGTAGTGAGGTCGAGTAAATAATAACAATGTTTTGTTTGAAAGTCAAGAACTTGACAAATTGCCTTCACTCTGCTATACTAAATCGTTGCTGGGAAATACCCAGCACACTCTGGCGGGTCGAATGGGTTAAATGGACCATTCCACTGCGCTGCCCACTTTTTAGTCGGTATATGGAGGTGCTACATGAGTTCGAGGGAGAATCTTTGGAGTTCTGTTAATGAACATCATTTTCAAAAAGGATCGGAGTATCAGCCGATCAAGTTCGGATCTTTGAAATTTGTGATTTGCTTCCTCCTTGTTATGATTGGTTTTGCTGTCTATCCGACGTGTTTTTCTGCCTGGTCTGATGGACCTATATTTAATACTTCATATTTGAAACTTTCTGTTTTTTGGATATGTTCTATTTTGGGGTTGGGGCATATTGTGTATTGGTTGACTGGTCTTCTTGATGGAAAGTTAGAAAAACTTTTTCCATTTGACTGGCTCAGCCGGTATTGGAAATATAATCTTCGTGGTTATACCCTGTGGTTTTTTCACAATCGCATCAAAGACTCGGAAATCAACTGGCTTTTGTCGGGACGAGAAGAAATGCCTTCACTTCGTTTGCTCGAGAAATCAGTAGGATGTGATTTTGTAAATCCGGTGGTTTTTATCGGAGTACCGATTGGAGGGATGTTCCGATCGCAGAAAAATCTAATTGCTTATAGAAAAGACGGAATGGTTGTTGCAAGAAATACTTGGAAGTTGAAATTTATCGGTGTAGAACGATTGAGCGGGCCGACTATCCTGGTTCGAGACAATGATGATGGATCCATGCGAGTCTTGCTTTCGAATTTCCTTGGTAATTTACAAAAAGATCTCGATAAACACGGTTATGCCTATGTGGGTTCTTGGAGTGATATCTTGTACGAAGTTCAGGCAGCAGAATTAAACCAAAGACAGCATCGGATTTCCTTGCTCTTTGATACGATCAACATGCTTGATCAAACTCGGAGATTTATTCATTCGAAAGGACCGACCAATTCAAAAGAAGCCAGAGGGATTCGCGCTTGGTTGGCTGAGCAGCTGGATGAACTTTTGCCTCCCTATGATTCGAAGCGAATTATCATCGCTAAGCCTTTGCCGATCGTTGAAGATATGGCAAACAGTGTAGATGGTTAATTATTAGTTTGAAAAACATGAGCCCTGAAATCTGGGCTCTTTTTTATTATTGACAAATGTTTCATTTAAGATAAAATATAATGAGTTTGAGTAGTGTTCATTGAACAAGGAGCAGAAGCATGCTAGTAGACGACTCTGCAAGTAAAATGTATATGGTCGTTGCCGGAGAAAATAAAGGAAGACTTTGTGTTTTGCGAGATTACATTGAGCTCGATGACAGTGAAATGGTCAACGTTATTTTTGTAGATAATGACAATGGAAAAGATGATTTTGTTCTGGTAAAGAGAGGTTTTCTCTCTGAAGTTGAAATACCAGGATGGGAATATAGTTTTCCCCATGCACGTCCATGTCTCCTTGGGGAATTTCTCAAGAAGGATCGAATGCAATTCAAAATAAGAGACGTTCATGTTGTTCAGCCTCCAGTTGTTAGGAAATGGGATGTTCTCGCGACAGATGAAAGAATTGTTGAGCCTCCTCGTCGCGGGTATAATAGTATTGTTCTTCTCAGGCTTAGTTCGGCTGGCTGGATTGAAATAGCGCCTCGTCTGCCGATTGCTTTGAAAGGAAACCAGAAGTACAAGCTTCCGATTGAGCTTGCTGCTGGTGATAAACTTGCAACCGGCTGTGTTGTTTTCAAAAAACCAGAGTCGACAAAGGTAAATATTACAGATGTTTGTCTTAATCATGGAGGATCTTGTTTGAGTGTGCCATCCTGTATTCCTTTGGCACTTGCGTAAAATGAAAATAAAGCCTCAAAAAGTGGGGCTTTTTATTATCATATTAAGGATACTTTCTTTTGTAAAATTAAACAATTAAGAGGTGTGATTAACCTGTGCATAGCTCTCCCTTGACATTATTTTTATTTCCTATATAATAGGAATCACATTGATACAGTTGAAAATTTCCCACAATAAAATATTTCTACCCGAATTCTCACAGGGATGGAGAGAACTCAGGTAGGGGTATTTTTTATATTCCGAAAATTTTGTTGATCATTAACAATTTAGATAATTAGATAAGAAAACAAGAAAATAAAATACAAACATTGTAATATTGTCTTAAAATAATGACCATTGATTTATTTGCGAATCAAGAGGGTCAATTTATGACAAATGATAACACTATAAATATTGCTATTATAGTGGTTATACATACTCAAGAGCATATGGTGGATGCCTAGACATCAAAAGACGATGAAGGACGTAGCAGCCTGCGATAAGTCTCGGGGAGCTGGCAAGCAAGCTTTGATCCGGGAATGTCCGAATGGGGAAACCCGGCATGTAGTGAAGTACATGTCATCAATAACTGAATACATAGGTTATTTGAAGAAGACC
>JABMRF010000005.1 GCA_013202715.1 Candidatus Kuenenbacteria bacterium | reverse complement strand
CTCGTGCTTTATTACAACCCAAAACCTTAACATATTAGAAATAATCTGTCAAGAGCTTAGAAATTAGAAATTGGAAATTGGAAATTTGGGTAATAATTGTTGATTTTTAGCACAGCATCAACCCCTGTTTCAAGTTTCTAATTTCCAGTTTCCTTTAGTAAAATTAAACAAAAATCCAGCTTTATAAGAAAAGCCGGATTTGCAAAACAGGGTTTCTCTCGCAGATTACACACACTTGATGATTCGTTTTGCTGATATTGAAATGCACAGGTAAAGTTTCGTCTCATGGAGACACCCAATCAATCGTGCAAAAAGTAAAAGGACAATATCCTCCTCGTCAAAAATCGACAAATGGAGAATCGTCCTTTTTTCAAAGAAACAAATTGCGAACACAAATGGCTCTTCGTCAATAATGACACACATCACCTCGTGTTCATTTAAGAAGAAGGGGCGAAACACGACGTTGGTCGCTCGAAGAACAAGCCCGAAATCGTTTCACCCAAACTAATCATCAGGACAGACCAGTGGTCGTTTTTTCAAACAGGAGGTCCCTCGTCCGATTTCATTATAAGTTATCATGGGTAATTATTATTGTCAATTGGCTATTTTCTTATTGACAAATTTATCATAATTTTGTAAGATACTTCGTACAGAACTGTTCTTTTGCAATATGGAGGAAAATTTGAAACCAAAGAAAAAAGTCTTGATCGTTGATGATCTTATGCAAGCTGAAATGCTACGAGAAATATTACTTGGAAATTATCCAAACGAAATGGAAGTGGCAATCTTTTCAAATGCAGGCGACGCTGTTGAATGGCTAGAGACAAACTGGCCGGACGTTGTTGTTGTTGAACTTTTTCTGCTATACGGCAACGCGGCAGAATTACTCGGTAAAATTACAGATCCGGGTCTGCAAGAAACCGGACTAAGATTGATTCAGTTTATTCATAAAACTACCGAGATAAAAAACAAGAGCCCAGTGCCGACATTTTTAGTGACAACTCAAAGGTCTAAAAACGTTAATACCGATGACTCGGTAACAAGAATTTATGAAAAGCCTTTCAGCACACTAAAATTTGAAGATGATCTGTGCAAAACACTTGGTATAAAGTCAAAAATACCGCCAGAACTGCTTGCTGTATAAACAGAAAACCCCCGCATCATGAACTGTACCCCAAAAAGTGGACACAAAAGTGTTCACTTTTTTAATATTTCAGATAAGGTATAATTAATTTAATAAATAATAATTTATGAACATACGGGGGGCTTTTATATTCCAAAAAAAATTACAAAGACTGAATTGTTTTCAATATTCCTTTGAATACTTTATCAGATTCCTCAGAATCATCGTACTGATCAACGAGGACTTTCAGCCAGTAGCCATTTTTTCCTTCAACAATTACGTAGTGTGCATCGCCACCGACATCGGTCGGGTATTTGTAAATTTCAGTCATCACATTATTTACCGACATTCTATTTACAAGCTGATCACCTTCTCTGGCTGAAAAGACGGCCTGGCTATTGTAAAGCGTAATTCTCAACCTTGGTTTTGGTTCCTTGTCGTAATAAAACTCATCACTGTACACTTTCGTGCTCACTAAACCAGTTTCAGGTGAAAACGTTTCGGTGCTAACTGTCCAGATATTTTGATACTGTAGCTTTAATCCCGCTTGAGCAAAACCTACATCCTGAAATTTTTTCAACTGTCGATTCCTCTCAAAATATGCATCTGGATCAATGTCTTGCATTGATACTTTTTCAGCATCAACTGTTTCTTCTTCTTGTACAACTCCGGTTTGACTGTCCACGCATCCGACGATTAAGAACAGGCAAAAGACGGACATTATTAATACTAATTTTTTCATACGATAAATGCAAAATTGCTTAGTTAATTGATTATATAAGTAGCATAACAAACTTTCAAAAAAATACAACAAAACCGCCTCGAGCCATTACTCGAAGCGGTTTATATATTTTCAATACAATTCTCAACTATTCAACTATCGCTACTCCTTGATCAACTTCATGTTAGTCTTAATCCCGCCACCGAGAGCCCAGAGTGTTGCCAGAAAGGCAACCAGCATGCCAAGTATCGGAACAAAGCCAACAAGGACATAAACGGTAATACCGAGAAGAGCGCTCCAAACAAGATGCAACTTTTTCCACCCAATTTTGTCAGTAATCCATTTACCAATAATAATTCCAGCCAGGATTTTCGCCAGACATACTCCGATCACATACAGGGCGAGACCGAGAATACCCAGAGGAAGACCGACCAGGGTAACCATCAATATAATGCAAGCAATCGGAAAAACAATCAGAACAACCAATCCCCAGCCAATACTTTGCCAAGGACGACTTGTCATTTCTCCGGCCGTCATTAGTACATATTTTTTCAGGCCAAAAACCATTACAAGTGAAATTACAAACATTGACGCAATCTTGTAGAGCGCAGCCGCGAGGATCGCCCAGAAGAGAACAACTCCGCTGGCATGAGCTCCTTTTTTACTCAATTCGGTATAAACAATATTACCGCCGACTTGAACTCCTTGCTCAATATCAGCTTTTTGCATTGCTTTGTAATTAAAGTCTTTTCCAACGTGCCCGTTGTTTGTAAATACAATCTCTCCCTTTGAATCTATTGTAACGTCAGCTTCGCCAGAAATCTCGCTGTTGATTCGAAGATTGCTAACCGCTCCTTCAAAATTTCCATCTACCGGTCCATTTATTGATAATTCCGCGCCGGCAACGCTCAGATGCCTCACAATTCTCGCCTTTTCTGAAATGTAAATATTTGCACCGGCCATCATGGCATTTTTGCCAACTACATTCGAGATAGTAATATTTGCACCGACAAGACGCACATTTCCAAGTACTTCACCATCTATTGTAACATTACTACCTGCGCCAAAGATACTTCCGTTTACCTTGCCTCGAATAGTCACGTTCGAGCCGGCCACAAAAACATCGCCGTCAATTTCAGAATTGATAACAATATTTGATCCGGCAACAAAAAGATCACCGGAAACAGGCTCATTTACCGTCACGGTGGCACCGGACAAATAAGCATTGCTTTCAATTTTTTCATTGACAGTCACTGTGTCACCTGATTGCACATACTTTGCCTCTGCCAAGGGTGGCAAGACCAAAAGCATGGCTAAAACAATGACTCCCAGGAAAATTGCTTTTTTCATAGTTTTTTATAATTATATTTTTCTAAGTATGTCTTTTCAAGCTCCAGCATAAAAATTAAAATTAATTATATAGTTAAATCATAGCAAAGCTTAAGAATATTACAAACAAAAAAAGACGATCAATTCTCATTTTGGCTTGCCATGTACCCGAACTTCCATATTAACAAAAACCACCCACTTTCAAAAAAAGTGAGTGGTTCATGGCAGGGGCGCCAGGACTTGAACCCGGTCTAAAGGTTTTGGAGACCCTTGTGCTACCATTGACACTACGCCCCCAAGCGTGGAAGTACTATAGCATATTTATTATCAAAAATCAAGACACAAGTTTATTATATCAAAAAAACAGACTCTCGCCTATTTTCCATAATCAATATTTTCTCTAAGTATATGTTCGTTCAAATTTACGTTCTTCCCATTCCAATTCAAAGAGCCGATGTCTTATTTCCGCGATGTATTTCTTGGCTTTGACAATATCAACTGGAGCAATTTTTCTGACAAACACGATATCACGCTTAATTTCCTGTAATTCCTGATTCAATATTTTTAATTTAAAATTACGACTGCGCATATAACCAAAATTATACAGGTTGATATTTTTTAAACTTATCTTCCAAAACTACGGTCCTTTTATTCAATCCTTCAACATCCTTCATTGTTACAACCAGATCTTCCTGTAACATTTTCTTAGTTGCCTCCATTGTTCTATTCTGCTTTTCATGCTCTTCAGATAATGTTTCCATTTTTTGTTTAAGATAATCAGAATCCTTTCTCAATTCAGCAACATCCTGTTTAACAGGCGCAATTTCTTCTTTTACTATAGCACGAACGGCGCCTTCCAATGGTGAAAGCACTTTAAGCACTATCGCTTCTATTTGTTGTAAATCATTTTTATCTAACATATTACTTACATTTTATCGTTTTACTCAAGCAATGTCAAACCTCAAACTTTCTTAAACTTCCAAGTACTGTGGACAATTATTTATAAAATAGACGAGATGGACCCTGTTTAGAAGTTTTACTATTCCAAACTCAACACTTTATCTATATATTTTGCTAAACCGAATTCTTTTACTTTTTCTGTGCAATTTTCCGACATTTTTTCAAGTTCTGTATCTGAAATACTTTGCGCTTGATTTAT
>JABMRF010000028.1 GCA_013202715.1 Candidatus Kuenenbacteria bacterium | reverse complement strand
TTTGGTTCGCCGTAGCGGAGCGGAGGCGAGCGGAAACGCACCTCATTATTCTGGATTCTGTTCAAAAAAAGTTAGAATTTCAACCAAAAGGTACCGCCACTCGACTCAGCTCTCATTTCATTCGTAGCCTCGCTCGCCTTTCGGCCATGAGCTCAAGGCCGAATGGTGGCCTTCGGCCAGAAAAAGCCGAGTCGAGTGCCTTGCCTTCGGCTCTGAGGCTCAGGCTCGAAGAGAGTCGAAAGACAATGTAATAATTTACTAATCAATATGACAAAAGAATTTGAGCAACCAGCGAGTCCTGAGAAACCAAAAGCTTACATTTCATTTGGAGGTGGAGGTCATGATGGAGAATACATGTTAAATTTAGAAGATTGCGATCATCGGAGTTTTATTCCTCAAAGTTTAGCTGACCAGATTAGCGCAGAGCTTGGTGGTGAATGGGATGTGTCAAATAGAGGCACAAGAATCGAAGTTTATTATGTTGATGAATACGGTCATCGCGATGATGAAAAAGTTACCGCTGCAATCAGAAAAGCTCTTGGCAGCCAATATGATATTGAAATAATAAAATAAAATTTATGTCCAAAGAAAACTTCGATGAATTTCAGCCACAAGAAGCTAAGGGCGATGATCTTTTAGCTCTGCAATTAGAATCACATCTTCGATGGTTTACGCCCACCGGCTGGGTTGAACCACTCAGTAAACCCATGCACCTGCCTTATATTGAAGTTGAAGAGTTTCAGGCAATGAGAAAAGCTTTTGACGAGGGTAAATTAAAAGAGCATCTGAAAGGTTGTAAAGGTGTTCTGACTTATCCTGCAGTAATCGAGGGTGTGGAAGCTTATTTCCAAAAGATCTCGACCTAACACCTAACAGTTGACTTTCGTCTATCAGCTATAAGCTATTACCTATTATCTATTACCTATAAGCTAATCCCTATGAAGCTAGTAATCTGCGCCAGCATAAATTTTACCAATGAAATCAAACAAGCGGCTGATGAGTTGACTGCTATGGGTCATGTTGTTGAAATTCCCAAATATACGCAAAAGATATTAGCCGGCGACTTGAGCTTGGAAGAATTTGTGGCAGTAAAAGAGGCACAAGGCGATCTTGAGTATCGGCAGAAATCAGAAGAAGATTTAATTAAAAAACATCATAGATTAATCAAAGAAGCGGATGCGATTTTGGTTTTAAATATTGATAAAAAAGGAATTAAAAATTATATCGGCGCAAATACCTTTTTGGAAATCGGATTTGCTCATGTTTTGGACAAAAAAATCTTTCTTTTCAACGAAATTCCTGATATGATGCATAGAGATGAAGTTCTGGCAATTGAGCCGGTTGTTTTGAATGGAAATTTAGATTTAATTAAATAAAATTAGTAATCCATAATGAACAAAAATATAGTTAAACTGGTAAAACCAATGTACCCTTGCCAAGACGTGCCAGTGATTGCGTTTGATTTTAGATGTCCCAAACCGTGCTTGTATTGCGATTTATACCAACGAAAATTTTCAGATGATCAGGTGCTTGCAATTGGCGCGGATAATGTATTAAATGAATTGAAAAATTATAGTGGCGCTTATTTTAGCGCGGTGTCTGATTGTTTTTTGGATGAAAATCAAGAGTTGACCCATTATTTATTGGAAAATATTTTCAAAACCATTACGAGTTTTGTGCCGTTGGTTATTACCAAGCAAATTATACCGGACAAAACAATCGATTTATTAATTAAAAATAAGCATCGAGTGGTTGTTCAGATTTCTATCCCAAGTTTAAACAACAGGTTACTTTCAATACTTGAGCCAGGTGCAGTCGCGGCGTCTGACCGATTAAAGACAATTGATAAATTAATCAGCGCCGGCGTACCTGTTTTGCCGGTTATTATGCCGTGGTTTGAAATTTACGAAGCTGAAGATGATATTGAAGATTTGCCAAAAGCTTTGGCTGAAGTTGGTGTTGCTCGCTGTGTGATGGGTACAAGTGTTTTGCCAGTCAAGCAGAGGCAGGCTATGATTGATTCTGGAGAGCCGGCAGTCTTGCAGGCGGTTAATAGTATGACTGACACAAGGCAAGTTATTACCAAAGTAGGGCAGACATTACCTTTAGAAAAAAGAAAGTTGATATTTAAACGTTTGGTTGAGGCTTTTGAAAAACACGGTATCAAGGCCCGAATTTGTTCAGCTGATAATGCTGATATGATTGGTCAGACTGATTTGCCGGTTTGCACAAAGTTTAACCATCCGTTGTTTCGAGCAATACAACAATCGAGCAATACAACAATATAACAGTTTAGCAATTTAATTTATATGAAGCAAAAAATTCAACAAATCTTTGATTTAGCCGACGTAAAAATCAACGGCAATCGGCCGTGGGACATTCAGGTTGAAAATGAAAAATTATACTCACGCATATTAAGCGGAGGTTCATTGGCTTTGGGTGAATCATATATGGATGGCTGGTGGGACTGCAAAAAGTTAGACCAATTTTTTGATAAAATTCTTAGCGCTGATCTGGATAAAAAGGTGCGTGATTACAGTGCACTTGTATTTACTTTCTTGAAAGCAAAGCTTACAAATTTACAAAGCGTAAAAAGAGCTTTTAGGATCGGCGAGCATCATTATGATATTGGTAACGACCTTTATGAAATAATGCTGGACAAGAATATGGCTTACACTTGTGGTTATTGGAAAGATGCCAAGACTTTGGATGAAGCTCAAGATGCTAAGTTGGATTTGATTTGCAAAAAGTTGAAACTTAAATCCGGAATGAAAGTTCTTGACGTTGGATGTGGCTGGGGAGGTTTTGTCAGATTTGCTGCAAAGAAATATGGAGTTACCTGCGTTGGCATTACAGTTTCAAGAGAGCAAGCTAAACTGGCCAAGAAAAGATGCAAAGGGTTGCCGGTTGAAATTCGACTTCAAGATTATCGAAAAGTCGATGAAAAGTTTGACGCAATTGTTTCAGTGGGCATGTTTGAGCACGTTGGTTGCAAAAATTACAAAACATTTATGCAGGTCGTGGAAAAGAATTTGAAACCCGGCGGTCTACAAATGCTGCATACAATTGCCGGCAATAAATCTGTACGTGCAACCGATCCCTGGATTTCAAAATATATTTTCCCAAATTCTATGCTTCCTTCAGCCAAACAAATAAGTTCAGCTATCGAAGGATTATTTGTGCTCGAAGACTGGCACAGCTTTGGCGTAGATTATGACAAAACACTGATGATATGGTATAATAATTTTGTAGACGGCTGGGATCAGATCAAAGATAAATATGGCGAGCGTTTTTTTCGCATGTGGTCATATTATTTACTCTCCTGCTCCGGTTCATTCCGGGCCCGCAAAAATCAACTCTGGCAGATCGTCCTTTCAAAAGGAGGAGTGCGGGGCGGGTATAAAAGTATTAGATAAAACATTATTAAAGAGATTGATATTGAGAATTTAATAAATAATAAATAAAAAATCTATGGAAAATTCTTTAGGACTTCAAGTCCTCTATTGGTTTCTTGTTGTTGCGATGTACGTTTATACTTCGTTGTGTCTGCATTTTATTGCAAAAAAAACAAGCACAAAACATCCTTGGCTCGCTTGGATCCCGCTAGTAAACATTTTTTTAATGTTGATGATTGGAAAACTTTCATTTTGGTGGATTTTGATTCTATTTGTTCCGCTGGCAAATTTAATTTTCATTATTTATTTGTGGGTGAAAATTACAGAGGCGCGTGGTAAAGAAAAATGGTTGGGTGTTCTTATGATCATTCCAATTGTAAATCTCGTTTATCAAGGTTGGCTGGCATTTTCAGACTAATTTTGTAAATAAAAAATCCGCTCCAGTTGATGGGGCGGTTTTTTTTGTTCCGTGAATAGAATGCTAGTGAGCAAATTCCCGTCGAAGATCATCACGTCTTTTTCTCATTTTTCTGATGTCATCTGGGCAATAATAGCCCTTTAATATTCTGGACATTTTGACTATTTCAGTATCTGTGGCTTTAGATAGCAGATGTTGGAGTTTATCCTTGAGCTCTTTTGCTCTTTTGGTTCTGCCATCCGTCAGTACCAACTCAAGAAATGTTGAGCAGTAAGTTTCAATTCGGTCCATGATTTTCCCCTTTTTATGACCTGTATTGTTAACGTTTAACATTAGCATCAAATTTGAATATTGTCAAGGCCGTACAAGATGTACAAGATTAGATAAGATGAAGGGTTTTTTGGAGTTAATCTTGTATGACCTTGTAAAGTATCTTGTAATCTTGTAGTACCCTTAATTAAAATCACCCCGACATGTTTGTCGAGGTGAATGTGATTCTACAGGCTCAGATCAATCTGTTCCCACGTCCAGATGTCCAGCTTGTCTGCATTTGCAGGATTGGTGTGATCAACACCGTAATGACCGCCAACATTTACAGTTCTGTAAATCGGCCGCCACAGATTCAGTCTTTCGAAGATCGCACGTGGCCGCAGATCAAAGTTTTCTCGGACCCAGCCGGAAACATCCGTGCCAGTTTCAGTTACGGCGATGAGCCCAACCGGCTCGGCTACGCCGATGACATAGGCGATCTGGACCAGGGCGCGATGCGCTCTCTCGATTCCATGCGCCACAATGTTCTTTGCAATGTAGCGAGCCATGTACGCTGCGGATCGATCCACCTTGGTCGGATCTTTGCCGGAGTAGGCGCCACCGCCAATGGGAATCTCCGGCCCATAGTTATCCACAATCAGTTTTCGGCCGGTTGTTCCGGAGTCTGCATCGAAGCCACCGAGAACGAATTTACCGGTACCGTTGATCACATGGTGATCTGGCAGGTAGCCGATGATCGGATTGATGACTCTTTCCAGAAGGTCCGCCTTGATCTGTTCCTGAGAAACATCTTCAGCGTGCTGGATTCCAATCACCAGCGCAATGACTTTATCTCCGCACATCACGATTTCGCTCTTGCCGTCGCTCTTGATCCAGGGCAGTCCTCTGGTCTGCTGAAGGCGGAACATCTCGTCAGTCAGTCGGCGTGCCAGCAAGAAGGGCTGAGGCACCATTTCCGGGTTTTCATCGGTGGCGTAACCAATCATCACGCCCTGGTCTCCGGCTCCGCCGGTGTCAACGCCCTGTGCAATCTCAGGCGACTGCATGACCAGATTGAAGATTACGGTTGCCAGTTCGCTTCCCGTAATTTCATGGTAAACGCGGTGGATGTCATCCACGCTTTCTTTTTTGAATTCATCAAGATCCTGCTTAACTTTGGCTTCGCCGGTGATGAACAGTTCATTGTGTCCGCCGGTAACTTCCGCCGCCATCCGGCAATTGGACCCTTGGGCCAAAGCCAGGTCAACCAGAGTGTCGGCCAGCTGATCGCAGATTTTGTCCGGATGTCCGGGCGTAACTGATTCTGCTGATCGGTGAAGCGTGGCCATAATCTCGTTTGAAAATCCTGTAATCATGATTGCTCCTTTAGCGTTGTTGGTAAAGCACTTTGGCCTTGCCTGTATTATAAAAATTACAAAGGACAACATTCTTTGAACATATTACTCTATATTTTGATCTTTGTCAAAAAAATTATAATTGTTAATTAAGTTAATATTTGCTATAATTATAACAAAGAAACTGGAAACTAGAAATTTGAAATTTGGGTAGAGCCTGATGTGTTTTTTGTTTAGTTTTAACCCAAGTTTTCAGTTTCCTATTTCCTATTTCAAAATTATGCAATATTTTACTTTATCAAAACAGCAAGTATTTGACGAATTCAAAGCAACGGATAAAGGATTAGATTCAAAACAAGCGGATGAAAGGTTAAAAAAATACGGTAGAAATGAATTAATACGCAAAAAAGAAAACAAGATTTTAAAGATTTTGATTGGTCAGTTTGCGAATTTTATTGTTTATATTTTAATAATAGCTTTTGTTATTTCATTTTTATTAGGTGAATATTTAGATGCGTCAGTAATTGGCGCGATTATTATTTTAAATGCTCTGCTTGGGTTTGTCCAGGAATTCAAAGCTGACAAAGCAATTGAGGCGCTTAAAAAAATGAGCACTCTGACCTGTGTTGTTATCCGGGATGGAAAAAAGCAACAGCTTGATTCACATTTATTAGTACCAGGGGATATTGTTATCCTTGAAGCTGGTGCAACTGTACCGGCGGATTGTTATTTACTAAAAGATGTTGAGCTTCAGGTGGATGAATCAAGCTTAACCGGAGAAAGTGTTCCTGTTAATAAGGAGCCTCAGGTCTTGGGTGAAGACACTCCTCTCAGTGACCGCACAAACATGCTTTTTTCTTCCTCTATTGTGGTTTCAGGAAAAGCGGTTTCGATTGTTGTAAAAACCGGCATGAAAACTGAAATTGGTCGCATTGCGGGTATTATTCAGAAAAGTGAAAATAAGGAAACTCCTCTGCAAAAAAAATTATCAAAGTTTGGAATTAAACTAGGAATTTTAGTTTTGGTTCTATGCTTAGTAATATTTTTAACCGGTTATATTATTGGTTATCCGCTCCTGGAAATGTTTTTGATCGCAGTTTCACTTGCCGTAGCCGCGATTCCTGAGGGGCTCCCTGCCGTCGTTACAATCTGTTTGGCTATTGGCGTGCAAAGAATGATTAAACGAAACGTTTTGATTCGAAAATTATCAGCAGTTGAAACTCTGGGCAGTACAACTGTAATTTGCTCTGATAAAACCGGGACATTAACCAGAAATGAAATGACCGTTCAGAAAATTTACGCAAACGGAAAACAAATTGATGTCAGTGGAAAAGGCTATGATCTAAAGGGACAATTTACATTAAACAAAAAGAAATTTGATCCAAAAGAAATTAAAGCTTTGATTGAAACCAGTGTGCTTTGCAATGACGCCTCTCTAGTCGATCAAAGTTTTCTCGGTGATCCCACTGAAATTGCGCTCTTGGTTGTCGGACAAAAGGCCGATATTTATCCACAGTTTAAGCGAGTTGCCGAAAAGACATTTACCTCAGAAGATAAATACATGAATACAGTAAATGAAGTGGCTGGAAAAAGAGTTCTTCACTTAAAAGGGGCAACTGAAATTATTTTAAAAAAATGTCAGCGGATTCAGACCGCAGACGGAATTGAAAAATTAGAAAAAAAGCATTTTGACGAAGTTCAAAAAATTAGCGACCAATATTCAGCAAATGCGCTTCGGGTTTTGGGTTTTGCTTACAGTCCAGATGGAAAAGAAGACAATCTAATTTTTCTTGGTTTAATGGGCATGATTGACCCGCCACGTGACGGAGTCAAAGAAGCTATTTTACTTAGCAAACAAGCCGGAATTAGAGTGGCTATGATTACCGGTGACCACAAGTTAACGGCAATTGCCATTGGCAAAAAAGTGGGCATTGAAGGAAACGCAATTTCCGGTGAAGAAATTGAAGCTATGAGCGAAAAGAATTTTGCCAGAATAATTAATAGGACCAGTATTTACGCTCGGGTAAGTCCTGAACACAAAGTAAAAATTCTGGAAGCTTACAAAAAGAAAAATAATATCGTGGCCATGACCGGCGATGGAGTGAATGACGCGCCGGCGTTAAAAATGGCTGATATAGGTGTGGCGGTCAATTCTGGGACCGATGTCTCGAAAGAGGCTGCTGATATGATTTTGACGGACAACCATTTTCGATCAATTGTAAATGCAGTTGAAGAGGGTCGGCATATTTTTACGAATATCAGAAAGTTTGTTCGGTTTTTGTTGTCCTGCAACTTGGGTGAATTATTAACTATCTTTTTTGGTGTGATCCTTGGATTGGGTGTGCCACTGGTTGCGGTCCAGATTTTGTGGATGAATTTGGTTACCGACGGCCTGCCAGCCTTGGCGCTGAGCGCAGAGCCGCTCAGCCATCGGGTTATGAGGAGACCACCGCGCAATCCAAAAGAAGCGATCATGAATAGGTCAGCGCTTTTGGAAATGTTTTTTGTGGGCACAGTGATGACGATTATTACTCTCTTGATTTTTAAATTTTACAGCGGTAATATGATTTATGCGCAGACTATGGCATTTACATCTCTCGTTATGCTTCAACTTTTCAATAGTTACAATAATCGTTCTGGCGGTTCGGTATTCAAAATAAATCCATTTTCCAATTGGAAACTATTACTCGCAATCTTGATTTCATTCGGACTTCAGGTCTTGGTAATTTATACGCCAATGTCGATTTTCTTCAAAACAGCCGCTCTTTCTTTGAAAGATTTTGGCCTGCTAATTGCAACGTCGTTGGTCATAATTGCTGGCATGGAAGTCTGGAAATTTGTTCGATCCAAGGTTTTTAATCAAAAAGGTATTTATAAATATTAAACTAAACATTCCACTGTTATATTGCCATACTGTTATATTGCTTAAACTAATCTACGCTCTGTATTTCATCAGAGCTTCGACTAGCAGGCAATATAGCAATATAGCAATAAAGCAATATAATTTAGATGAAATTCAAATTCCCAACCAGAGATGGCCACAATCCACGAGACTTGATTCGAAAGTGCAGTTACGGCGAGTGGCAGGATCGAGAGCATGAAGTTACAAGTTATACCCGTAAACTGGGTGGTGGTAATTATCCTCGATTTCATGTGCATTTGGTAGAACAAAAAAGTTTTTTTGAAGTCAGTTTGCATCTCGATCAAAAGCAAGAGTCATATTCAAATACAACAGCCCACTCAGGTGAATACGAGGGAAAGGTGGTTGAAGACGAAGCGCGGAGGATAACGGCGGTGATTGCGGATATTTATGAGATATAAAAAAGCCCCCTTGCGGGGACTTTTAGTTTTAGTCTTATTATTTATCCATTCGATCAATTTTTCTTTTTATAGTTTCTACCTGCTTCAGAATCTTTTCAACATCACGGCCGGTTTTTCGGTCAACTAAGTAATCATAGCGTTGATTTAATCTGTCTCGCTGATCAGTTCTATTGTTACTCATCAAGATTACCGGAGCTTGGAGCGCTGCGAGACATGAAAGGGTTAAGTTCAGAATAATGAAAGGCCATGGGTCCCAATGAAGGCCCCAGGCTACTAAATTGAGAGTAACCCAGACCGCAATGTAAGCCAGGACCATGATTATAAATGTCCAGCTACCGCAAAAGGTTGTCACAACATCAGCCGATCTTTGACCAAAAGTACGCTTTTCTTTTGGTAAAGACTGAAATGTTTGCTTTGTGCCAACTTTCTCGATATCTTTGAACTTTCCCGGAATAATAATTTTTTCTTTTGGCATAATAATTTTTTATTTTTAACAAGTTAATTATACCACAAAACTAAAAAAAAGACTTGTGGTTTTATGCACATTTTGGTAAGGTGATTGTACTATATGGATTCAGTTGATGAAATAAAACAAAAATTGGACATTGTTACTGTTGTAGGGGAATACGTTCAATTGAAAAAAGCAGGTGCGAATTTCAAGGGAGCATGTCCTTTTCATAATGAAAAATCTCCTTCTTTTTTTGTTACGCCGGATCGGCAGATTTTTCACTGCTTTGGATGTAGTGAAGGCGGTGATATGTTTACTTTTATTCAAAAGATAGAAGGAGTTGAATTTCCAGAAGCTCTTCGAATTTTGGCAAAAAAAGCCGGTGTTGAATTGAAAAGCTTTGACCCGCGGACAACCAGTTTGAAAAATAAACTGCAGGATGTTTGTTCGGCGGCGGCAAGTTTTTGGCATGGGAATTTGACTAAGTCAATTGGCAAAAAGGCGAATGATTATATTAAACAAAGAGGTTTGAATACAGACACTGTTGAAAAGTTTAAAATCGGTTATGCTCCGGATTCCTGGGATTTAACAATGAAACATTTGCTTGGGGAAAAATTTACGGAAACGGAAATATTTCAGGCCGGCCTTACAATTAAAAATGATAAAGGTGGATATTATGATCGATTCAGAGACAGATTAATTTTCCCAATTCAGGATTTGCACGGAAATATGGTTGGCTTTACTGGTAGAGCTCTCAAAAGTGATGAACCAGCTAAATATATAAATACACCGGAAAGTTTGATTTATCATAAGAGTAAGGTTTTGTACGGTTTGGATAAAGCAAAAAAATCAATTAGACAAATTAGTTACGCAGTGGTTGTTGAAGGCAATATGGATGTGATTGCCTGTCATCAGGCCGGTTATGAAAATGTTGTGGCATGTTCCGGAACCGCATTAACATTAGACCAGATTCAATTGATAAAAAGATATACGCCAAATGTGGCTTTGTGTTTTGACCAGGATGAAGCCGGTCAGCTCGCAGCACAAAGAAGTATTGATTTGTTATTTTCACAAGAAATGAACGTTAAAATTGTAAATGTGATTACAGGAAAAGATCCTGACGAATGTATTAAAAATAATCCAAAAGACTGGGAAGAGTCACTGCGAAAATCAAAATCAGCCATGCAGTTTTATTTTGATAAGTATTTAACTGAGGAAGCTCTCCAAGATATTAACAAGAAAAAGGTTGCCGCAAAAAATATTTTACAGGAAATTTCTAAAATAAAAGATAAAATAGAAAAAGATCATTGGATAAAAAAATCGGCAGAGACATTGGGCGTAAAAGAGAACCTTTTGTGGGAAAGTTTGCCGGGCGGTACAAGAATACAAGAATATAAAAATATAAAATTAAAGCAGAATGTGGATATTTCTCCGGATCAAAATGAGCAACCTCGGGAAAAAACCAAAGAAGAACAGTATTTTGAACGGGTAATTACAATTCTTTTGAACTATCCGGAGCTGATTGCTTATGCTGAGGATTATTTTCTACCGGAAATGGTCCACAAGGCAGAATTACAGGAATTTTACAAAAGTTTAATATTGTACTATAATGAAAATGTAAGAGAATTAACTAAAGAACAAATAAATCAGTGGATACAAACTGACGGACATCAATTGAGTCAGGGCTATTTAGATAGTCTTGTTTTGTATGTTGATAAAATCTACGAAGATTTTGATTTGAATCAAATAAATTTAGAACTTGTTGGTTTAATTAATTCGTTGAAAATAAATTTCATGACCAAAAAGGTTAGCGAGCTCAGTGAAAAATTAAATCAGGCAGAAAAGGTAGGTGATCATGAATTAATTGATAAATATATAAAAGATATAACTGTTTATTCTGAACAGTTAGCGAAACTTAAATAGTCGAAAGTCTAGAGTCAAAAGTCTGGAGTCATACTACAACTTGTTGACTTATGACTCTAGAATCAAGATTAGTATTATGGCCAACAAAAAGGCTACAACTAAAAGGGCAAAAAAGCCCATCTCAAAAACAACAGCCAAAAAATCTGTTGCCAAAAAATTGAAAGCTGTCTTCTCAAAGAAGACGAAAAAAGCCTCTCGAAGCTCTTCGCCTGCTCGGGACGCAAAAAAGACAAAAGCGAAAAAAACTTCTATTCCCGGTCAAAAGACGCGGGGTAAGAAATCTTCTTCCGGCCAAAAGTATCGGAGCCAGAAAAAACAATTACCGAAGAAAAGGGGCCGGAGGAAAAGAACAGCACCACCGGAACCAGAAGTGATTCAGGCTCTTATCCGCAAAGGTAAGTCTCGTGGTTTTATTACAGAAGAAGAAGTTTTGCGGATTTTTACTGAGGCTGAAGACTATCTTTCAGTTTATGAAGATTTACTTGATGAAGTTGATGATCTAGGAATCAAAGTGATAGAAGTTCGTGGTGGAATTTTGGGTAGAAAAAAGGAACGAGAGAAAGTTCTTTCCAAAGTTGGTATTTTTTCCGAAGCCAGAATGGCAGGGGAAATTCCGGAATTGTCAGCTGATTCAATACAAATGTATCTTCGGGAAATCGGTAAGATTCCTTTGTTGACTTCAGAGGAAGAATTGGCATTGGCAAAAAGAAATGAGAGGGGAGAAGCTGAGGCAGAACAAAAACTAATCGAAAGTAATCTTCGATTAGTAGTTTCAATTGCAAAACGATTTGTTGGGAAAAGCTTGTCTCTCTTGGATTTGATTCAGGAAGGAAATATTGGTTTGTTTCGAGCGGTTGAAAAATTTGAATACAGAAAAGGATATAAATTTTCTACATATGCGACTTGGTGGATTCGTCAGGCGATTACTCGCGCCCTGGCTGATCAGTCAAGAACAATTCGAATTCCAGTTCATATGGTGGAAACGATTAACAAGTTTCATCAGATTGAGCGTCGTTTGATTCAAGATTTGGGCCGAGAGCCGATGCCGGAAGAAATTGCTGCAGAAATGGACGAAATCGTAGATAAAGTGAAATATATTATGAAGATTTCCCAGGAAACCATTTCTCTGGAAACTTCAGTTGGTGATGATGATGAGGATTCAACTTTGGAAGATTTTATCGAAGATGTAAAAAATGTTTCGCCAGATCGTAGCGCTGCTCTTCGTTTATTAAAGGATTATGTGATTGAAATTATAAAAGATTTATCTCCCCGTGAACAAAAGATTTTAGAAATGCGTTTTGGTTTAGTTGATGGTGTGTCTCATACTCTAGAAGAGGTTGGTCAGGAATTTGACGTAACTCGTGAGCGTATTCGTCAGATTGAAGCCAAAGCATTAGAAAAAATTCAGCAGTTCCCAGGAATTGAAAAACTTCGTGATTACTAAAAGACGCGGATTAGCGCGGATCAAACGCCACTCGGCCGTGAGCTCGCCTTCGGCCCTGAACGGGTGGCCGAACGGCGGATTAACGCGGAATTAAAAAAAATAAAATAAAAAACACTATGGATTTTCCACAAAAACAAACAAGTCCTGGTACTGTTGCACCAAAGCCAGCTCCAGTTAAACCAGTATCTCAACCTAGTGCTCCCTCTACCAAAAAAGGAATGAGTGGCACAATTGTTGCGATCCTTTTTGTCGTTGCCTTACTAATTGGCCTCGTAGTTGCTGGCGGCGGAGTTTATTTCTGGTTGTCAGGTTCTGCCTCTGCAGATATCGTTAGCTATGAGCAAACAATTAGCGACAAAGATTTTGAAATTTCAACTTTAACTAGCGATATGGCTGGTGTGGCAGTTGAGTTAGAAAATGCTCAAATGGTTCCTGTATTGGCGGATATTAAAATTGAACATGATGATACATTGAAAACCGCGACGGTTTATGACGGCGATACTTTGATCAAGGAGTTTGAATTTGAAACACTGAAAACGGTTAATATTTTTAAGCAGACAAGTGATGCTGTATATCTGGCTGTTAATGACTCTGAGATGGGCGGTGGCGCCCTCTATGCTGTTAATCCTCGTGAAATGTACAAGTATGATTTGCGAACAGGAGAAGTTACGAATTTTGTTGAAGGTATTGATGACGTTTTAGTGGTTTATGATATTTCATCTGACGGAAGACTGTTGGTTTACCGACCGGTGCCGGTGGATGGTGTCTCAGAATATAGTTTGAAAGTTCATAATTTTGAAACAGGGACTGCTGAAGAATTTTTAGTTAGTGATGATTTTCTGCAATATGGTTCAGTGAAACTGTCGCCAAACGCAAAAATGATCGCTTATGCGGCTGCTGACCTCGGAGGCGCAGCTAGCGGAGTAATGATCCTTGATCTTGAGTCCAAAGAAAATGTTGTAATAACTTTTGGTGAAAATAAAACATATCATATTCGCGGTTGGGATGGAAATAAAATTTCTGATTTGCAATATTACTTTTTTCATTAATTGAAGTTAGATAAACAAAAAGTCTCCGTAATGGGAGTCTTTTTGTTTGACAGAATTTATTGAATGTAGTATTGTAAGAATGTAAGAAATTCATACATTTGTAAATATGACTACAATAACAAAAGCCACAACAAAAGGACAAATTACTCTGCCGGCAAAATGGCGGAGAAGTTTTTCAACTGATCAATTTGTTCTTCGTGAAAAGGGCGGTATCCTTGAGGTTATCCCACTTGATCTTAAGCAATTGGAAAAAACAAAAGAAATAACAGTTTTTGACGCTCTTCGGGATAATAAAGGCAAAGGAATAAAGGCTAAAGATCTTATCAAAGTTTTGAAAAAGATAGCATAATTGTTGTATGGTTGATAAGATTGGGAAGTTATTTAAAAAGATTAGTTTACCAGATCGAAAAAGGCTATTGCAAGCTACTGAAAAACTGGTTTCGGGCTCAAGAACTGGTTTTAAGACTCAAAAAGTAAAAGACACTGATTTTTATAAAATTCGAATTGGTAAATTCCGGATTATATTTCATTATGAAAAAGAAGTTGTTGTGGTTGATGCGATTAGAATGAGGGATGATAATACATATAAGGATTTGTAATAGTGATATATTGCAAATTTTTTTATATCGTGATAGTATAATAACAGAAAATTGTTCTGCGATAGCTTCCGTCTTCGCTTTGCTAAGCTACGACGGACGCGGCAGTTGGTATAGAGTAATTTAGAGAATTTATTGTTCTGTGATAGCTCAGTTGGTAGAGCAATTGGCTGTTAACCAATAGGTCGTCGGTTCGAGTCCGACTCACAGAGCCAAGCAAAAATGCTAACTTAAATGTTAGCTTTTTTGTTCGCTTAATTTGACATAAATGGCTCCATTGGTTACAATTTACTACATATATTAACAATATTTTATGACTACTAATGAAATGCCAACAACCGAACAAAAAAAACAAACAGAAAAAGCAACATCTGAAACAGTAGCACCTTCTCCAGAAGATCGAGAAGCACAACTTCATGAACAAATAGATGCTTTAGTTGACAAGCAATACGATCTAATTGATGAATTTCCAACGCCAACCAGCCGCAGGGAAATGCGTTTTGATGATGGAACTTATATTTATCTTCAACATGGTAGCGCTCAAGTGGTAATAGAAGCTGAAAATGGACAAAAATATCATTATAACTTAAGAATAAATGGATTAAAAAATCATTCAGATCCAATATTTGATTCAGAAAATCTAATAAAGAGCAGATTATTTATTTCAGCCTCAAAATCATCTGGCCAATACGATGAAAAAGGAAATCCTATAAGAGAAGAAAATGCAACAGAAAAACTTGGAATTAAATCAAACGAAGATAGAATAGCACATGCTAATAAAGTACTATCTTTCATTGAACAAAAAATGACTGAAGAGACAGCAAGACACGACGGAAAATTTCCTGTCAATAAAGCTAGGTTTGAAAGTGGTGCCATTGGCAAAGAAAATTTTCTAAAAAAACATGGAGATAAAGTAGTTATCGTTGATGAAGGTGGATTTTAAGAAAACATAAACTAAATAAACACCACTCGTTTTTTTCGAAAAGTGGGTGGTGTTTATTTTGTTTATTTAGTATTATCTGTTATTATTAATTATATGCTAAAAATCGGAGCTACAACCGGTGGGCCTAGCTTTGTTGACCCAATTAAAGATAGAATAAAGCACTTATTGTCTATTGATAACCAAGTTATTGAGTTAGGTCTTTTAAAGTCTCACAGAATAGAAAATGATTCTTTTTTTGACGAAGAAGATATTTATAATTTAAAACAGTTTAAGCACGTTTCAATTCACGCACCTGGCTTGTTTACTTGTAATGATAGTGAAGACTCTATTAAGAGACCTGTTAGATATCCCAGCAAAGATACGGAATTTTTTATAGAAAAACTTATTGATATTGCGAAAAGTGTAAATGCACGTGCAATTCTTTTTCATCCTGATCTTGTTGATGACTTTCCTTGGCTAAATGAGAAAATTGGAGACTTACTTGTTTTTGAGAATATGGATAATTTGAAAAAACTTGGACGGACGGTTGAAGATATGGAAAAGGTTTTTAAGCAATCACCCCAATCCAGGTGGGTGTGCGATATTAATCATATTTATACGAACGATAAAACCATGAAGCTGGCAGATGAATTTTACGCTGCTTTTAAGGATCGGCTGGCTTATTATCATGTCAGTAGCTATGGTGATATTCATGATTGTTTTAGTGTGACAAAAGAAGATACGATTTTGAAGGGAATAAAAGATATATCGAAGCCATTGGTTCATGAAGGGGGTGTTTTAGCGGAAAAGGGCTTGTTTGAAAAAGAGATAAAATATATTGAGGATAAATTAAATATTTAATTTAGGGATTGTTATTTTGAAAGTGCTTGCTTAAACCCTGTCGACCCTGCTCGTCAGGATTTCTTTTGCCATGAGAAAATTGAGGGAATTTAATAGCTGTTAAGCTTTATCCTAAATTTAGATGAAAATCTTCATTGTCTATTGACAGAATCAAAAATATATGAAAGAGCGACCTTTGGCGTTGTCGATCATCTCAAGTCAAAGGGGCTGTGGAAGATTCTGACTAAAGGCAAGACTGAGCTGGAACTCAATGATGAGATGGTTGAGATCAAGGAAATGTTTGACAGAGCGATACCCGACTAGGGAAACAGAAAAACGAATACAAAGAACTTCACAGCGATGAAGTTCTTTTTTGGTACAAAAAAACCGCCATTTGTTTGAAAATGGTTCTGAAATATGTTAGAATGATAATGGTAGTATTAAATATATAAATTGTAATTCTATGAAAAAAGTATTTATTTTTACGATCTTAATTTCGAGTTTAGTAATATTCACCGGCTGTGAATCAGGGAGCGTTGTTACGGAAACGGATTTTACTGAAGATGAAGTGATGGACATTATTGAAGAAGTTGATGGCGACGGAAAAATTCAGGGTAGTTGTGGCGCATATGCCAAGAGCACTTGCATTGATTATATTGGATCATTTTGGACCGAGGATCAGATGAAATTAAATTGCAGTGGCCCGGACGCAACGTTTTCAAAAAACACTTGTAAATATTCCGATTTTGGCGGTTGCAATGTCGGAGCAGGAACCTTTACTGAGATTGTAACCTGGAGTTACAAAGAGGGCAGTGCAGGATATAATGAAGAAAACATTGTTTATGCCGCTGGCGCTTGCAATGCACTTCCAATGGCGAAATGGATAGTGCCGGAGGATTTGTTGCCGAATAATTAAAGTTATTAATTTATCATGAAACATCTCAAAAAAATCCTAATCATCTTCGCAATTCTGCTAATTATTGCCTTTGTTCTGATTTTGTATTTTTATGGATACTTTGACACCAGTGAAGGATTTTGTTGTTAGATATTTTAAATAAATTGATCCTGAATTTGGAGGATTGATTTTTTTTGCATAAATTGCTAGAATTAGATTGAAAGAAACAGGAAATAAGAAACTGGAAATTGGAAACTGGGGTTAGAGTTAATATTGTATAAACTATAAGCTTTTGCCCTAGTTTCAAGTTTTTAATTTCTAATTTTCAAATTTATGTTAACAATGAAATCAACCAGACGGATAATCACAATTATTTTGATTGTGGCTGTAATTTTTGGCTTTACATTATATTTTTCTTCCGGTTCTGTTGAACTCAAGCAGGCGGGCATTAATATTATCGTTGAAAAGGGAGACGTTTGGCATAAGACCGCTGATAATAATGATTTTGAAAAAATAACCGGAATTGAAAAAGCGTCTGAGGGAGATATAGTTAAAACCGGATCGAATTCGGTAGCTCGAATTTCCTTTTTTGACACACAAGAAGCAATGCTGGCAGAAAATTCAGAAGTTGTGATCGTGCAGGCATTTATAGATGAAAAAATGCCACTATTGACTCAGGTTACAGTCAAGCTTCGAAAAGGAGAGGTTTGGTCGCGTTTGCTGGATCTTTTGCATCCAGCAGCAAGTTTCAAAATTGAATCCGGTTCAATAATTGCCGCAACACGCGGAGCAGCATTCAATGTTAGTTTGTCTGAAACAAGTACAGAAGTTTTTGTTTATGAAAATATGGTTGAAGTTTATGATAAGGATAAACAAGAATTATTATCTGAGTTGAATCCGGGAGATAGTCTGACTTACAGTTTTCTTGATTCTAAATCTGAAATTGAGCACGTTGCGTCGGCAGATTTGAAAACAAGTCTAAAAGAAAATCCCTGGATTTATAACAACATGCAAATGAACAAGGAATTTGAAAAATATCTTGTATTTAGACGTACGGAAATTATTGATAAAATTGGACCATTGCCTGAAACCGGAATGTTCAAGTTTAAATTATTATCTGAAAAACTTGGCCAGCTGTTTTCAAGTAACAAAGATGAATATAAACGTAATATCAAATTAAAGCGAGCAATTGAAGCGCAGGCTCTAATTGATCAAAGTCAAATAGAATCAGCAATAAATCATTTACACAAATATAATATCAGCCGAATGACCAGTCCTGACTTTTCTCGACTACAAGCTCTGGATCCTGAGTTTATTAATAAGCTGAACAGGCATCCGGCATTCAAGTTATTTATTTTTACAAAAATGTTAAATGATCAGGAAGTGGCATTTATTTCCGCTAAACTTGATCAGATTGAACCGGAAAATTCAGATTCGAATCAATAAACTTAATATTTCTATATAAAAAGTCCAACAGGTAATTGTTGGTCTTTTGTTAATCAAAATTATTTTGTCAAGATAGTTGTAATTTAAGTAATTTTGCAGGGTTAATTTCTCTTTATTTATCTATAATTACGTGATATAATCAATTTAGTTAAGTATTAATCTAAATAAATCTATGGGACTAATTATTCTCTATGTTGTAATTGCGATCATTGTCGTAATTATTTTCTGGCTAATCGCAGTTTACAATGGTCTAATTCGCTCACGCAATCGCGTTGACGAAGCATTTAGTGACATTGACGTGCAATTGAAGCGGCGTTATGACTTGATTCCAAATTTAATGGAAACTGTAAAAGGCTACATGGGACATGAAGCGGGAACACTCGAAAAAGTAACCGCAGCTAGAGTTTCCGCCATGGCCACTCATGAAAACAAGGGCGCTTCAATGAAAGAAAAAGCTGAAGCGGAAAACATGCTTAGTGGCACACTGAAAACATTGTTCGCAGTTACAGAGAGTTATCCTGATTTAAAAGCTTCAGAAAACTTTTTGAAACTTCAGGACGAGCTTAGTGACACAGAAAACAAAATTCAGGCTTCTCGCCGATTTTATAACGGTAATGTCCGCGACTTCAATACCAAAATTCAAGTTTTCCCAACGAACATGATTGCAAACATGCTAACTTTCAAAAAGTATGATTTCTTTGCAGCGGAAGAAGGTGAAAAGGAAAACGTGAAGGTAAAGTTCTGATGTGCGAACTACGAACGCATACGAACATACGAACTAATGGATGTTCTAACTATGGACAGCTGTTTCTGTTCGTAGTTCGTACATAGATTATATGGAGGTTGATAGGGGAGGGAAAATATATACAATTCATAAAGAAGATTTGTTATATCCTGAAACAAGTTATCTTGTTAATGGGGTTCTTATTGATGTCTATAAAAAATTGGGGGGAGGACACCTAGAAAAGGTTTATCATAAAGCAGTTGAGATTGGGTTGAATGATTCAATTCTAAAATATAAAAGTCAACATTATGTACCCTTAACATATAAAAACAAGAATGTTGGTAAATATTTTCTCGATTTTTATATTGAAGGGCCAGACGGGGTACTTGTTCTGGAGCTTAAGAGAGGTAAATTTGTGACCGCGGATTTAATTGAGCAAACAAAAAAATATTTAATTGCCTTAAATTTGCAATTAGCAGTAGTCGGCTGTTTTACTTTTGATAGCGTTGTTATAAAAAGAGTTATTAACGAATATTGAAGCTTGCGCCTGCAGTTGTTCGTAAGTTCGTATACGTTCGTAGTTCGCACATATATATGTACAATCAGATTGATTCCAATAAAAGGAATTCTGTTTTCTTAATTGTAATTTTTTTCGCAGTGCTTCTCGGCGTTGGTTATGCTTTTGATTATTTTTACGGCGTTGAAGGTGTTCCGTACGCAGGACTTATCATTGCGGCCGTTATTTCGCTTTTAATGACTTCAGTATCATATTTCAAAGGCGACAAAATAGCTTTAGCTTCAGTTGGCGCAAAGCCGATTACAAAAGAAGAAAATAGTTATGTACATAACATGGTTGAAAATCTTTGCATTACTGCTGGGACACCCACTCCCAAAGTTTATATTATCGAAGATCCGGCAATTAACGCTTTTGCTACAGGAAGAAATCCGGAAATGTCTTCTATTGCAGTTACCCGCGGAGCGATTGAAAAACTTAAAAATGAAGAACTTGAAGGCGTCCTTGCTCACGAATTATCACATATCAAAAATTACGATATAAGATTTATGATGCTTGTGGCAGTTTTAGTCGGCACAATTGCAATCTTGGCAAATATCTTTTTGCGAATGAGTTTTTTGGGCGGAGGTCGAGGGAAATCGAAAGGTGGAAAAGGGGGCGGTCATCCTGCGATTTTAATTATTGGTCTGGTATTCATTGTCCTTTCACCGATAATAGCTCAGCTGATTAAGTTTGCAATCTCCAGAAAGCGTGAATACTTGGCTGACGCATCCGGAGCATTGTTAACCCGCTATCCGGAAGGTTTGGCTAATGCACTCGAAAAAATTAAAAATGAAAATTTACAAATGAAAAAGGCCTCAAAGGCAACAGCTCATTTGTTTATTGATAACCCACTTAGTGGAAAAAAGGTCAGAAATGCATTTTCTACTCATCCGCCGATTGAAGATCGAATTGAAAAGTTGCGCAGTATGGCTTAACTTGTGGATTTGACAAATTTAAAAATTAGTAATATAATGCTATAATTATAGTGTGACCGTGTTCTTTAATTCAATTTGGAGGTGCTATCTATTTAAAAAGGGAGCTGACATGCACAGTTTGAAACTTGCGCTCAGGAGAGAGAGGGGGAGACGGCGGTTGAGTTTACTTAAGCTCACCTGCTACGGACATCGATGGCTCGAGCCCTTTTCACGGGTAAGGAGGATGAAACAACAAAGAAAGAAACTCGGAGTTCTGAATGGTCGTTAGCCTAGAGGTGAAAGTAATGCAGAAGGCAGAAGGCAGAAGTGGTACCGTCCTCAAACCTGTAGAAAGCGATGGTTTGGGATTGTCAGAAGCTATCGAGTCAATCCTAGACGTTTTTTCCATTTAACAAGCTGATTCTCACACGAATCAGTTTTTTTTTTACATTGACTTTTTACTTATTGTCTGATAGTGTACAATGTTAATGTCAGATGACATTGAACCTTGACAATTGTCAAAATTTGGAGGAGCGTCATGAAAAAGCTTAGTTTGATTGCTGTTGTGTTTTTTTGTTGTATTTTTGGCCAAATCAGTGAAGTGAATGCGTGTGCTGGATATGGACAAGATTGCAGTTGGGTTACATGGTGTTGTGATCCATTTTTCTGTACAAATGGCAGTTGTAAATGTGACAGTGGCAAAACGTATTGTGGCGGTGGCTGTTACAGTGATTCTAATTGCAATGGCAAGAAGTTTTTTTGTGACGGAGGTGATGCTGTTTGTTGTCCTTACGGTACACATCCAGAGAATGGTTATTGTGTATCGGATTGTGACAATGAATGTGACTATGACGGCCAAACGGACTGTGATGGTGATACGGTAATTCTAACTTGCCATGAAGATAACGATGGCTGTTTCTACTGGACCGGTCAGAGTTGCATCTGTGAGGAAACACCTTTTGGAGCAATGTGTGGGCCTAACTGCGACAATGAATGTTCTCCAAGTGGGGAAAAAGATTGCTCAGATAACCAAACTCTGATGACTTGCGGGAATTATGACAATGATTCTTGTTTGGAGTGGGGAAATGGGCAGTCGTGCATTTGTGTTGACGATCATTGTTGTAACAATGAATGTTCTCCCAATGATGACGGATGTAATTCCGCTAATACCAAAAAGTGGGATTGCGTTGAAGTAGATGGTTGTTGGGAGAAAGATTACACAACTTGCTCGCTTGGTAAGGTTTGTAGTAATGGCAACTGTGTTTCTGCTTGCACGAATCAGTGTACTGCGCAGCAGGCTTTGACCTCACCTTATTGTGAAGGAAGCTATTCTAAAACTTGTTCTATGGGGAATGATGGTTGTTTTGATGAGACAGGACAGTCTTGTGGTTACGGTTGTAATGTTTTAACCGGAACTTGCAACTCTGCTCCTACTTGTAATAACGATTGTTTTCCTTCCGGAGAGAAAGAGTGCATCAATTCTATTTCCATTCAAACTTGTGGAAACTATGATGCTGACAGCTGCTATGAGTGGGGAGCTCCCCAGTCTTGTCAGTGTTTCAATGATGCATGTCAGTCTTGCAGTGATCAATGTGACTCAGGTGATACCGGCTGTTCTGCGAACAATTCGAGCAAATGGACCTGTGTCAAAAATCAATCTGATGGTTGCTGGGATAAATCCTATACAAGTTGTAGTGCGGGAAAGACTTGTAGCAATGGCAACTGTATCACAGATTGTACGAATCAGTGTACTGCACAGCAATCTTTGAATTCTCCATATTGCGAGGGTAATTACTTGAAGACTTGCACAGTAGGTGCAGATGGGTGTTATGACGAATCAGGACAATCATGTCAGTATGGCTGTAATGATTTGTTTGATATTTGTAATGCTGAGCCCCCGTGCGATAATGAGTGTTTCCCTTCTGGTAAGAAGGAATGCATTAGTGGTGTGGCGATTCAAACTTGTGGTGACTATAATGATGATGGTTGCTATGAGTGGGGTAATCCTCAATCATGTAATTGCTTTGAGGATGAATGCCAATCTTGTTATGATCAGTGCGACTCAGGTGAGATCGGCTGTTCACCAGATTTACAGTCCAAGTGGACTTGTGTTCAAAGCCAAATTGACGGATGTTGGGACAAATCTTATTCTGTTTGTTCTGTAAATAAACTTTGCAGCAATGGAGATTGTGTGACAAGCTGTGCTCCGATGAAGGATCACAAATCTTGTACTGGTAATACATTGGTTTGGAAAAATAGCTGTAATGTTACAACTGAAACTATCCAAGACTGCACAACCATGCCGACCATTTGTAACGACAGTTATGATGGCTTATGGAGTGCAGGTTTCTGCTCTTCTGAAGACTTGGTCTGCTATTACGGTGATGATACTTTGTGCGAGTGCGGTTGCGAAGATGATACTTGTATTGCTCCCTGCTGTGATAGCGATTGTACCAATGGATCTAAGGGTTGTTTAAATCAATCCATGAAATGGGTCTGTGTGTATAACTCTGACACTACTTGCTATGAACAGACCATCGTTCCTTGCCCAGAATTCCACCTTTGCCAGTCCGGTGAATGTGTTTGTCTCGAAAATTGGGCATGTGGCGATTGGTCCAGTTGTGTGAATGGTGTTAAAACTCGCGAATGTTGGGATAATAACAATTGCGGAACAGTTAGCACCAAGCCGGCCGATTCCACAACCTGTGATTCTGCTTGCGAGTTCTTGTCTGCTTATTGGAAGGCTCCAATTGCCACTGATGGTGAGTTTGCAGAACTTCAGGTGGATAACAATGGTAATTGTGTTGGTGAAACGATTGGCATTGAGGTTTGGGAAAAAGATTGGTGGATTTTAAAGGATGACTTCCAGATTGACTATACTTGGTCAGTTACTTCAAATTTAACCACTGCTCTGTGGAATGCTGTTTACGAACATGAGATGGCTGACATCTTTGGTCCGTGCGAAGGCCCTAGTTGTTTGTTTGTGCCAGAGTACTATGTCAAGATTTACCACAATAACGAACTTGTTCTGAACACAGAAGACAATGAATTACTTGAAGTTCACCCATTTTACGCTGATTTAACCATGCAAGAGTTCTTTGATGAGATTCAGGCAAAAATGCAAGAAGAGTATGAGCTTGAACAGGAATTTGCATATTACAAATGTTTGAACTCTCAAGGAACGATTACTTCATTCTGCCGTGAGATGCTGGAAACTGCCAATGTCAAGCCAATGACGGAAGATATTACAGAGGCTTGGCAAAAAATGTGTATTTGGTTTAAGAAGGGTCTGGACTTTTTTGACCCAGGTTACCTCATTATCGCAGCAATTTCGTGTGGTAGCTGTCAATCTGCAGAAAACATCGGTCGGATTATTCTTGAGCCAACCAGCTGGACAGATATTTTTGCTGGTGGTTTTGACAGTCAAGACTTTAGTTACCCATCTGGACTTGTTGGGCCAGAAGCTTGTGGTATTTGCTTTGATGGTTTAATGAGTTTTTTGGATAATCCATATGTCATGATTGCCTCACTGGCTTACGGTTTAGGTAAAACTGCACTTGGCGTCGGAGTAAAGAAGACTACACAAGCGGCAGGTGTTACGGTATTTGAGTATACACTCGATGACTTCGGCCGTGGTGCCAAGTATGTGTATAGTTCAGCCGACGATCAAATGATTGGACAGTTGATGTTCCTCAGCGACGATGCTGGCAACATGCTGTTTAGTCAAGCTTTGTACAAAAATCCAATCTTCATTTATGAAGGAGGAAAAGAGTTTGTGATTTTCAATGCAATGCGGAGTGGTCCGATTGTGGAAGTTACAAGCTTATCAAAGAGCAGTAAGCAGTTCTTTGCTGAAGTGTTTCAGTCTGCCAAATTTCAAGGTGCCTATGACAATGCTGAAATGCTGATGCAAAGTGTTAATCCAAGTAAATTCCAAAGCCTGAAGATTAAGGTTAAGGATTTTTTACATGGAAAACCTTATGGATCAGCACATCCAAATGTGAAACTGGTTCAGGTTAATACCAACTTAAATTCAAATTACTACGGTTATTTTGCAGCTAATGATGACATCTTTGTAATGGTCCTTGAACACGAATTCGGGCATTACATCCAATTCTATGGCTTAAAGAGAAAGGGTTATCTGATTGGTGAAATTGCTGCCATTGAGGAAGGGGCGAACGTGAATTATGCCCTAGAGTATTTTGACGATATCTTCATGGCTAAGAAGTCATATAGTCCTAGCTCATACAAACAGGTAATTGAGGGAAAACTGCAAAAGGACATTTGGGACAACAGCGATCTGTTACCTGAAATGATTGAGAGCTATAAACATTCAGTTCAACACGGGTTGAATCATCGTCATCATTTGCGAGCAGTTTATAACTATGCAGATGAAGTGGGTGATACTCAGCTCAAACAACTCATTGAAATCAATCTGAATAACCATTATCCTGGTCATTTGCCAACTTTCCAGCAAAAAGCGGCTGAATTGCAACAAGCAGCTTATACTTTTGCGGATGAACTGGTAAATGGAGCGACTACTCCATCCAATACTTTTGATCAAATTGTAACAAAGTATAAGCTGAATTACTGGGGAACTATAGCTGAGTGTGCTGAAGGATCTTGCCCCGTTTCAATTGATGGGGGGTCACTCAGTGATCCAAATGTGTACAAGTATCAGTGCAAAAACGAGAATGAGCTATGGCTTTATGATATCACTAACAGTGAATATATAGAGCAAGTTCAAGTCTGTGGGAACATGGAAACCTGTGCTAATGGTGAATGTGTTTCCATCAGTAGTGCTTACGTTGCAGATGCTGAACATTACGCCGTTCTTTTTGATGATTGCAAGGCTGGCGCGATTTGGTATGTGAATAGTGTCACTGAGAATACTTCTATAAAGGAGTTAGAAATTGATTTCTCAGATGGTGCTGGGTATGTACTTGGGGAAATGACTGAATTGCCATATGGAGTCATCCAGTTAAGCGCTGAAAACATTTATGATGCCAATGGTGTCTACGATGTTAGAATGCGAGTGACTGTTGATGGCTTGAAAAAAAGCATGATGAGAACCATCAAGCTTGACGAGTGTGAAGTTGAAACGCCAGACGAAATGCAAATTACAGATTTGCAGGTGACTTCAGCGTTTTCAGCATCAGAAAAACTTAGTCCAGGTGACAAAATGAAAGTGAAGTTTTTGGTTGGCAAGCTAACTGGCGAAGTTGATCAAGATGATCACTTTAAACTTAAGTTCAAGTCGCTGGATAATGGCGATAATTCTTTTGAAAAGTACTCGTATAGTCTGATTTCAACTTCAGACGGAACAGGGCATTGGATTTCTTTTTTCTACGATGTCCCGTGTGATGCTTTCGGTATGTATGCTGTCACGGTCACAGTGGAACAAGGTGAATTCAAAGCTGAGGATTCAAGAGTTTTCATGGTTACTGGATTCCCAGCTGATAAGTGTACTACTGCTGATAGCTCTGGTTGTTCAGTATCTGGCGAGTCAAAGCTCACTGGCTTTGGACTTCTCTCAATGTTTCTGTATCTATTTTTAATCATTCTCAGGCGACGATACGTTTCCTGACCAACCCAAGCAGCCTTTATCTGATAAAGGCTGCTTTTTTATTTCAATAATGCTCTGTTTTGTGCTATAATATGATTGAATTGTGGAGTATTCTTATTGTTTGCATTTAAATAATTATTAATAAAAAAATCTATGGCAACATCAATCTTTTTAGCAAAGCTACTCGGCCCGATTCTAGTGGTGCTAGCTTTGTCCTGGTTTATTTATTTAAAAGAATGGAAAAAGATGATCAAGGACTTTGTGAAAAATGAAGATGCAATCCGATTTTCAGGTATCATTGCTTTACTGTTTAGTTGGTTATTGGTTATGTTCCACAATGTGTGGGTTTGGGACTGGACCTTAATTATTACAATTTTTGCATGGCTTGGAGTATTGAAAGGGTTATTTAGATTATTACTGCCACCAGCTTCAAAGGCGGTTATCAAATCATTTACAAAAACCTGGGTTTTAATTGTCGCAGGTGTTATTATTGCAATTCTTGGACTAGTTTTGAGTTATTTTGGATTTTGGGCATAAATATTGATATATATTAAAAGAGCCTTAAAGAGAGGCTCTTTTTTATTTAATATTTCGGCCCACAATTTTAGTTGACAGGAATTTTTTTATGCTGTAAACTGGCATAATGTTTTGTATTTAGTTCTTTAATTGGAGTTTGGTCAAAAAGGCTGGAAGGTTCTTACTTAAACTGGAAAGTCCTTTTTCGCTCTGTATTTTGTCAGAGCTTCGAAGGACAAGCCTCTCGATTTCGCCCTTTCAGGGCTACACTCGAGACATTGGAGGAGAAAATGAGCGAAGACAAAAAGAAGAAAGGCAGATGGTTTGATGGTATTCTGGACAGTCTGTTTGACGATCAGGAACTTGAAGAGCTCGTCGCAGGCTTCAAAGAGATCAAGGAAGAAGTTGGGAAGGCAATTCAAGACGCCACAGATGTAGCCAAAGAAGCTCATTCCAAAGCAAAAGAAGGGCTCAGAAAAGCTCGTGACAAAAAGATCAAGAGTTTGCATCTTGCGAACCTGCCAGGTTTGACACCTGAGCCTGAGGCGCTTGAGCTCTTTTCGGCGGGAGAAGCAGTTGAAAACCTGCTCGTTCCTTTCAAGAGAGTGGACAGTGTGGTTCACTTGGCCGTTTGTGAGGACAGCAATCTCAGCTTTGCGTTCAAACGGGCCACCCAGCTGACACTGCGGTTCAAGTTCTACTACGCCCCGCCGGCTGAGTTGAAAAGAGCGCTTGCCGATTACTACGTTGTCGAAGAGCCGGAAGAAGAGGCGCCGGTTGTTCAGTCGAATCCTGACGCAGAAGTTGCCCAAGGTGCTTCGCTGAACATGATGGTGGCGATGGCGCTTATGAGGAGCGCAAAAGAAATTCATGTTGTGCCGACTGCGAAAACCTTGAAGATCAAGCTTCATGTTGAAGGAAAATTGGAAGAAGTGATGAGCTTTCCGGAAGAATGCAAAGCGCCGATCGTTGGTGCTCTCAAGCTGACTGCTGGACTTGACCCAGAAGTGCGTGCCTTGGCGCAGGCAAGTGAAGTGGATGTCAGACTGACCAGTCGCAAATCTGCCAAGATTTACGTTGTGGTGACCCCGACCGAGTTCGGAGAACAAGCCATGATTCTGCTTCGCGACTAGCAGGAGAAAAAAACAGCCCTGAAGTACATTTGAATGACTTCAGGGCAAGCCCCCCGCAATGCGGTGGGGCTTTTATATTTGTGCTAATTTTTTCCTTTGGGCTTCACTAGGAATCCGAATACTGCTCCGCAGGCTCCGCCCATGAGATGGGCGAACTGCGAGATATTGTCATTTCCAAGGGCGCTCCAGATTTCTTTTGTCATGTATATTGCGAATATAATCACAAAGGTTCGGGGAATTTTGCCATCCTGCTTGTTCGTGATGGATCCAATGATGATCATCATGAAGACGATTCCACTGGCGCCAAGAATGGCAGAATTGAAAAACATGGCGCTAAATAGGGCCGTGGTCGCCGCTGTAATCAGAATCATGATGAGCAGGCGAAGGAACCCAAATTTCTCTTCTATGATGGGGCCGATCAAGAGAATGAATGCAACGTTGCCCCAATAGTGGTCAAACCCACTGTGACAAAAAATATGTGAAAACAGATTTATCCAAAATAATGGGCTTACAATATACAGTCCACTAGGAGTTGAAAAAGTTCGATTAACAAGTCCCATTGTAATCAGATCTGCGATTACTGCAATGAATGAAATTACTGCAAATGTCAGAATAATCGGAGAATTGTTGTTGGTTTTTTCGAAGAATTTCGAGGTCATTTTTTTCCCAAAGCCAAAGATACTCATGGTTCTTCCTCCTGTGCACTTCGAAGCTCTGACAAAGTACAGAGCGAAGAAGGGTTTTCCGTTTTGCGTAAAAGGAACAAAACTGCAATGTTTAAGCTTACATTATATGTATAAATTTGTCAAGGTTTAGAAATTGGAAATTTGAAACTCGAAATTGCGGTAAAGCTTTCGGCTTTAAAGTAGTAACGCTAACCAGAGTTTTAAATTTCTAATTTCCAGTTTCTTTTTTTATCAAAATTTGCTATACTTATAATGAATTAAAACCTCTATGAAACAAGAAACTCAGGAAAAAATTAAGAAGGATGAAGAAAAACAACAGCTAAAGCGACGTTTTTTTAAGTCGTTTTTTGTCTCATCAAAAAGACAGGCCAAAGTATATAATCAGATCAAGGAAAGAGCTGAGGGGGATTTTGATTTTTATCTAATGACAATTTTTGCCGGGATCATTATTACAGCCGGAATCATCATTGATTCGGCCGCAGTTGTAATAGGCGGTATGCTACTCGCTCCATTGGTTTGGCCAATTTTGGCCATGGCCGTTGGGGTTTGTATGGGTAGATCGCATTTACTTCAAAAGTCTTTGATCACTATTTTGAAAAGTACACTTGTAATTTTAGTAGTTGCAATTTTTCTTGGTTTATTGTTCCCGGATTTAGTTATTGAAAGTAATGAATTTTTATCCAGAACTTCGCCAACTATTTTTGAATTAATAATTGGTTTGGCAGCCGGATTTATCGGTGCCTTTATCATTGCTTATCCGAAAATGGGCTCAGCTATTGCTGGCGTTGTTGTGGCCGCAGCCATTGTTCCTCCGATCGCAACGCTCGGTCTTTCGCTGGCTCGTGGAGATTTTGATCTTGCCGCTGGAGCATTTTTGCTTTATTTGTCCAATCTGGTTGCGATTACTTTTGCGGCGACTATTTTGTTTCTGATTTCTAATTTTAATGCCACTAGCGCTACTGCGGAGGAAAAAAGAAAATCAGGTTTTCGCTGGAGCCTGCTCCTTCTTATTGTAATTCTTGTTCCGTTAATTTTAATTACTAAACAAACCGCAGCGGGAGTTAAGCAAAATAAAATAGTAAAAGATGTGGTTATTTCAAGTTTGGAGAATGTTTCGATTTCTGATATGAAAATTCAAGAAGAGGATGATATTTTGATTGCCAGTATAACAATTAGGTCAAAAGAAAATATTACAGCTGATCAGGTTTCGGCAATTGAAAATGTTTTGATGAAAAGAATGAAACAGCCAATAATATTGAAAATAAGAGTTGTTCCTGTGATTGAGGCTGGTCAGAATTTATTTGACAAATGGCAACAAGTAAAGGATATTGACGAACAGGTCGTCGAAACAGATACAGGGCCGGACATTATTGACAAAGAACTTTCAGGTCTAATGAATTGTCCAGTTTCGGTTAATAATAAAAAGTTTACTCGCATGTATCCGGTGGAAGTTGGTTGCCCAATTTGTCCCAAAATAATTTCTTGTTCAGATGGGCAGGAATATATCGGCCAACAATACAACGAAGAAACCGGTCTTTGTGAAGAAATTTTATTTGTAGGCGGAACTCCATGCGAATTAGATGTTCCAGTAGAAGATAATACTATTCAATAATTCAAGAAGATAAATATTTTTATGTCAAATGTAACAATACCCCTCATAGTTGGCTCAGCAGTAATTGATTCAGTAAATCCATGCGCATTTGCGGTTTTGATTTTTCTGATTCTTTATTTATTGGCAATAAAGAACAAAAGGCGGATGCTGGTAATCGGTTTGGTATATATTTTTGTGGTTTTTCTGGTTTATTTTCTTGCCGGGTTGGGACTGTTGAGTTTTATCAAAAGTGTCAGTATTTCTATTTACTTTTATTACTTCACCGCTGCGCTGGCAATTGTTCTTGGTTTGATCAATCTGAAAGAAGTTTTTTGGGAAGGAAAGGGAATGACGCTTGCAATCCCAGATTCAAAAAAGTCCTTAATTCAAAAATACATTCGAAAAGCAACCCTGCCGGCCACAATTGTACTTGGAATTTTAGTTGCGGCGTTTGAATTGCCTTGCACCGGGGGAGTTTACCTGGCTATTTTGTCTTTGCTTGCTGAGAAAAATACTTGGTTTCAGGCTTTTGTTTATTTAATTGTTTACAATATAATCTTTGTTCTTCCTCTGCTCGTTATTTTACTGGCAGTTTATTACGGGCTGTCTCCGGAAAAAGTTGATAAATGGCGAAAGGAAAAAAAGAAATGGATGAGATTGGCAATTGGATTAGTTTTGATTGGACTCGGAATTGTCATGTTGTTAATCTAATTCGCGATTCGCATCATTCGCATAGACTCATATTCGTATATAAAATATATGGCTGAAAAACTAATTGGCCAAGTTACCCATTATTTCGACAAACTGGGAGTAGCAGTCCTAAAGTTAAAAGGAACAATTAAGGTCGGCGACACACTCCGGTTTGAAGGCGGTGAAATCAACTTTGAACAGACAATGGATTCAATGCAGATTGACCGCAAGCCTGTAAACAAGGCCAAAAAGGGCGACGATGTTGGTATGAAAGTGAATGAAAAGGTTCGCCCAGGCTATCGGGTTTTCTTGGTGAAATAATTCTTGAAAAAGGGTGAGACGCAATGTTTTGCGTCTGTAGTATTTCGTTATTGAAATTATTGGATTTAAGTGATATAGTTTAGGGGATAAAGGTGATAAAGGAGCTTGAGAGGAATCCTTCAATCCCAATCTTATTTAGCCTTATTTAGCCTTATTTTTTTTATGTCTATAGCAACGGACAAATTAATCAATAGTTACAAGCAGGCGCTGGAAGTCAATCAAGTCGGCGAAAAAGTTAAAGTCAATAATGTAATTGGCACGGCGGCTTTGGTTTACGAAAAGGTGAGAAATGCAATTGATTACCAAGAAGAGCATTTATTATTCAAAAATGCCATTCATCGGATTTTAAAAAGAAAACTGATATTTGAAAAAGTCATTTTAGAAAATTACTTATTGGATAAATTTCATCATGAGAATGTTGCTAAGCAACTTGTGCAGGAATTGATTCGTGCCGGTTATGTGAAGGGTGCGGTATTTATAAAAAAAGTTGAAGATGTTGATAAGATTATACAGAAGTATAATTTATTGATTACAAAAATCAAGGAGGTTGACGGAAAAATTAGTAAAAAAACATTTCGTTATTTCCTCGAAATCGCAGCTGTGGAGATTGAAGCAGTTTTGATTCCAGCAGACAAGGAAAAGGCACTGATCAATGCCATGTTTTCCGTTTACAATAAACATTTTGATTTATTTGATCAGGACGTTGATGAAAAACAAAAAGAACTGCAAACATATCTTGCTTGTCACAAAGTATTGTTCAAGTGGGATCACTCCATGCTCAGTTATTTGCTTTTGACTTTATATTATCCAAAATGGAAAAACGCGGATGAAGAATTGATAAATAAAATCGCTAATAAGTCAGATAAAGTTGTAACTGAGATTAATAAGCAGATCACTCATCCACTGCAACGCCAGATTCTCAAAATATTACAGAAAAAGGCGATTATATTTTGGGTTATTCAGGACGTTCTGGAAAAAAATCCAAAAACTGCCAAACAGATTTTTGCAGATCAGGAACTATTGGAATCAGAAGTCAAAAAGGCGATCAATAGACGATACAAAGGTGTTCGGGTCAAGCTGCGCCGTGGTGTTGTGCGTAGTATTATCTATGTGTTTTTTACAAAAATGACTTTGGCTTTGGCGCTGGAACTTCCGATGGATTATTACTTAGCTGGAGTAATAAATTACACATCATTAGCAATAAATGTTATCTTTCCTCCATTTCTGATGTTTGTAGTAGCAATTTTGATCCGCATGCCGAAAAAGGAAAATACAACCAAGATTATTGCGGAAATAAACAAGATTTCATTTAAACAAAAAGATGTCAAAAATTACAAAATAAAAGTACTACGAATACGTGGCGGTGTTGTTAGATTCATTTTTAACTTGATTTATGCCTTGTCATTTGTTTTTTCTTTGATGATAATTTTCTGGGGATTAAATCAACTTGAATTTAATTTTTTCAGCAGCTTGATCTTTGTTTTATTCCTGACTCTGGTTAGCTTTTTCGGGATCAAGATTCGCAGACCGGTTCAGGAATTACTGGCCATTGATAAACGTGAAAATATTATCGGTTCAATTATTGATTTTTTTGCTCTGCCGTTTGTGAGTATGGGCCGTTGGATGTCCGGCAAGTTTTCCAAAATTAATTTTATGGCCTTTTTCTTGGACTTCATAATTGAGGCGCCATTTAAATTGCTGATCGAAGTGTTTGAAGATCTGTTTGGATTTATTCGGGAGAAAAAGGAAGAGGTGATGGAAGAGTAGGAAAGAAATAAGTTGAAAGGTAAAATGTCCCGCGTGACGGGATCCCGCTACGCGGGATAAAAGTTTATAGTATTTAAAAATAAAAAAGCCTGGTTTAGAACCGGGACTTTTTGTTTATTCCTCGGGCCAAAACAAAGCTTGTCAAAAAAAAAGAGTCAAAGCGGTTGAGCTCTGACTCTAGGTGGTCGTTGTTATGTGATTGAATCCATGACCTTTGAAACCATACCATGTATGGATTTTCTGATCATAAACCACTGTTTGAACTCTTCTGCATTCCAGTCACGATAACCAGATTGCTTGCTTAGTTCAAAGTCAGCGAGGGCATCAATTACATCGGAAAATGAAACTCCCCACTTCCTTGCCAGTTTGCGTGTGAAAAGACCGCCCAGGATGAAACTAGCGATAGTGTCATAGCCCTGAGCCCATACGAATAGAACAAGATAGCACCAACTCCAGCTATCAATGTATTGCACGGGCTTCCCCGCAATCACATCTACGAAAAACCAGTACAGGAAGGTCACTACTGCTGAAGCTGGTATCAAGACCAAGACCGTAAGTACCAGATACTTCAATCTGATGAGCAAAAATCGTTTCATGTTTTCCTCCAAGTAACGGCTGTTGATAACTATTTCTCCAGACATAGAATTATAGCATAGTTTTAAAATTTTGTCAACAGTAAAGGTTATTTTATGCTAAAATTAAACAAGGTTGACAATACTCAATTTCTTTGCTATAGTACTATTGTATGAAAATATTCACCCAAACAACTAATTGTAATAATAATAGCCTGCAAAGCGTTGGTTGATGTTTTCGTATGTAAAAACAGTTAACCGGCGCGAGCCGGTTTTTTTGATTATTCTGGGGTAATTTAATGGTAAAATACCGCCCTGTTAAGGCGTGAGATGTCGGTTCGAATCCGACCCCCAGAGCCATGAACCACTCACTCATTTCATTCGTTCGGGTTCATGGCAAGCCCAATAATAATGAGTGAGTGGTTCATGCAGTGAACTTGAGGAACGAATAGTTCTCTGCTATAATGTAGCTATATGAAATTTTTTTATGTTTACATATTAAAAAGTTTAAAAGACGGCAAATTTTATATTGGTTTAACGGCTGATTTAAAGAGGAGAGTTTCGGAGCATCAAAAAGGAAAAAATATTTCAACATCAAAACGTTTGCCAGTAGAGTTAATTTACTATGAAGCGTTTTTGAGCAAGAAAGATGCTCAACGAAGGGAACGATATTTTAAAACAACAAAAGGAAAAACTACTTTGAGGCAGATGCTTCGTGAGTATTTAGTAATATGTTTAGATTAGTTATAAAATCCAATATTTGTCCCTGTTCTCTTGCAGTATATTTCTCGAGAGCAGGTTGTTGATTTAAAAAAATTAAACAGTTTCACTCTCGGGAAACCGAGATTTTTTTATTAACTAAATTTAACACTATGAAATATCAAAATATTCTTCAGACAATTGGAAATACACCAGTTGTTAAAATTAACAGGTTAAATCCTAATAACAAGGTAAATATTTTCGTCAAACTTGAGGGACAAAATTCTGGTGGTTCTGTCAAGGATCGCCCTGCCGAATTTATGATTGAACAGGCAGAAAAAACTGGCGAATTAACTTCAGACAAAATAATACTTGAGGCAACTTCTGGAAATACAGGAATTGGTTTGGCCTTGGTTGCTGCAGTCAAAGGGTATAAAACTAAAATTGTAATGTCTGCCGGAGCAAGTAAAGAAAGAAAGCAGATTCTAAAATTGCTTGGCGCCGATATAATTGAAACGCCTGCAAAACTTGGAACAGATGGCTCAATTAAAAAGGTACGGCAAATGTTCGAGGAAAATCCGAAACTTTATTGGGTACCGAACCAGTTTGATAATCAGAATAATACAAAAGTGCATTTTGTAGAAACTGCAAAAGAAATTATTGAGCAGGTGCCAGAGATAACAGCTTTTGTTGCCGGGATTGGAACATCGGGAACATTGATGGGAGTAAGTAAAAAATTAAAAAAATATAATCACAAAATTCAAATAGTTGGAATTGAATCTGATTATGATAAAGGAGTTCCAGGATTGAAAAATTTACAAAAATCAATTGTGCCAAAGATTTATAATCAAACACAGATTGATAAGAATATTGTTGTTAATGTTGAGCATGCTTACCGTACTGTTAAGCTATTGGCGAGAAAGGAAGGAATTTTAGCAGGATTGAGTAGCGGTGCGGCAATGTATGTAGCCTTGCAAATTGCAAAACAAATTGACTCGGGAAATATCGTTGTCCTATTTCCTGACAGAATAGAGAGATATTTAAGCTTGGATATTTTTGAGGAACGATAAAAATCGTTCACTTGTTGCCTTACTTAAGGCGTGAGATGTCGGTTCGAATCCGACTCCCAGAGCCAGGCACCAGTTGCCCAGCGAATGCTGGACTGCCGGTGCCTGGCAAGCCATGACCACTCACCGTTTGGTGGGTGGTTTTTGTGTAAATTTATATAAAAAATGAGCTTACTATTGACTTATTAATAATAAAATGCTATAATCAAATGATAATTCAAGTCTATTGTTTTTCTTTCACAAAGGAGCAGAAAATGAAATCTCCCTATTTCGTACAACGTTGTGAACTTCTGGATGGTCGCCTCGAATATGACTACATGGGGTCAACCGAGTTCGAAGTCGGCGATCAACCACAATCACTCAAACGTATCTTTGAAAAAGGTCTGGTCTGGGGGACAGTCACGGTCACCCTTGACAACAAGTCTGTTGTTGTCCATATGATTGCGGCGGAAGGATTTTCTTTCGAGGAATACCAGCCCTACCTGCAGAAAATGGTCGAGCGTGAACTGCGCTTGAAAGAACGAACCGAGTTCGATGATGCCGTACGAAAACAACTCAATCTGGCCACGGATTCGTTCGGCGCCGGTCCAACAAACGTGTGGTTCGACTTCGAAAATGATGTACTTTGGACACTGAGCAAAAACAAGAGAAAAAGCCTTGTTGCAGTTCTCAGAGGCATCCAGCAAAAGTGGTCTGAAACATAGGCTGAGACAAAAACATTTCAACCCCCGAGGAATTCATTTTCTCGGGGCTTTTCATTTTAATTGAGCCATGAACCACTCACATTTATGTGGGTGGTTTTTGATTGTGGATAACTTTTTTATTGTTTATGGACTACGGATTGGTACAGATGTACGGATTTGTTACTTGCGGTTTCGATCCGTACATCCGTATAGGATCCGTAATCCGTACGTCTCACTTGACAAATTACATTACATAGTATAAAATATCAAATTAAAGATTATGATGTTCTTTGAATCTAATTTTAGCATAGATGGAGGGAAAGTATGTATAGAAATGCAGGTACGGACGAGATTGAATTGGCTATGACAGAGTCTGGAAAGACTTATTCCTTCAACGAAGATCACGATGAAAAGCTACCGGCTCAGCATTGGTTCCAAGAATCTGATGAAGGCATGATTTTGTTCATCGTGTTTTACACGCAGGCCTGTCGTTGGTCCAGGTGTTTGGGTTGCAACCTGCCCAGCCTTTGCTCGAAGTTTCATGTTGCCTATGATTCGATCATGGATCAGATTGATGTTATCTTTTCCAACCCGGAAGTTCTCAAGTATCGGGATCGGATTAGCAAATTGATCATCAGCAACAATGGTTCGATCCTGGATGAAGATACATTTTCCTCGACTGCGCTCATGTATTTGATGTCCAAATTGAACAGGAATTTTGTGAAATTGTCCTCGATCAGCATTGAGACCAGACCGGAGTATATTGATTACTCTGAACTTGATTTCCTGTCTCGGGCGTTGAAAGAAGGTTTGACTCCGACCTTTATGGAGCTGGCAGTTGGGTTTGAAGCTTTTGACGATGAGATCAGAAATACTCATTTGAAAAAGGGACTTGATCTTGGCGTGCTTGAAAAGAGCGTCAAGCAAATGGCAAAGTTTGGGTTCAGGCTGAAGTGCTATTTGATGCTCAAGCCGGTTCCTGGAATCAGCAGAGAGGCAGCAGTGAAAGACGTTCAGTCGGCATTGCTCTATCTCGACCGACTTTCTCACGCATATGGCATCCCGATCAATGCTCACATCAACCCGACCTATGTTGCCAGAGGAACCGCACTAGAAGAAGCGTTCGCAGCCGGGCATTATCATCCGCCGACTTTGCACGATACAGTGCGAGTAGCGCTCGCAGCGAAGGGGACTCGGGTGTCGGTCTTTATCGGACTGTATGATGAAGGTCTGGCAGTTCCGAACGGCTCGTTTATCCGGCCCGGACCGGGTGATCAACACATGATTGAGGAAATGGAAAAGTTCAATCGAATCCAGAACTTCCGAGTTTTGGAAAATCTTCTTTAGGAAAAAGTAACCGGGGAATTAAACCTCCCCCCAACCCCCCTCCTTGTCAAGGATGGGGGCTTTTGATTCCCATAAAAAAATTCCCACCTCAAGAGTGAAGTGGGGATTGGTGTTTATTTGTCCTTGGTAACTCGCAGAACCTCATCTGCAGAAATCTGTCCTTTGAGCAGTTTTTCAACAGCAGATTCGCGCAGGGTTTTCATGCCAAGTCGGCGCGCTTCGCGCCTGAGTTCCAAGGCTGAATATCCCTGCAAAACGCATTCACTAATTTCATCAGACACAGGAAGAATTTCGTAAAGAGCAACTCTTCCTTTGTGGCCGGTTTGGTTGCATGATTTACAACCAATGCCGTGAAAAACCTGGATATGTTTTACTTGATCTTGCGGAATTCCGAGATTAAGTAATGTTTGCTCCGGTACGTCGTTTTCCTGTTTGCATTCAGGGCAGATTTTTCTGACCAGTCTCTGAGCAATGATCAGGTTGACCGCTGAAATGACCAGGAACGGTTCAATGCCCATGTTCAGTAAACGATTGATTGTGGACGGTGCATCATTGGTATGCAAAGTAGAAAGAACCATGTGGCCTGTTAGCGCCGCCTTGATTGCAATCTCTGCCGTTTCAAAGTCGCGAATTTCACCGACCATGATGATGTCCGGATCCTGGCGCAAAAATGAACGCAGAGTGGCTGCAAAGTTCAAGCCAACAGCGTCATTGATCTGTACTTGGTTGACACCTTCGAGGTCAATTTCAATCGGATCTTCGGCCGTAGAAATATTGTCAGCCAATCCATTGAGTTCCATGAGGGCACTATAGAGCGTGGTTGTTTTTCCGGAACCTGTGGGGCCGGTTACCAAGACCATTCCCCAGGGTTCATGGATTGCTTTCTTGAATTCAGCCAGTTGAGCATCTTCAAAGCCAAGTTGTCTCATGTCCAGCTGAAGTGCTGATTTGTCCAGAATTCTGAGGACCGCCTTTTCACCATGTTTGACCGGAAGAACTGAAACTCTGAAGTCGACTTCCTTGTTTTTTCCGAGTTTGAGTTGGATTCTTCCATCTTGTGGTAATCGTCTCTCGGCAATATCCATCGAGCTGAGAATTTTGATCCTAGAAATTATTTGCTTAGCTAAATCAATATCAAGTTTGAGTGCCAAGTAAAGAGTTCCGTCAATGCGGATTCTGACTCGAAGCATTTTTTCATATGGTTCAATATGGATGTCGGACGCTCTTTTTCGTACAGCGTCAACCAGGATTATATTGACTAAACGGACCACATTTGCGGAGATCTTTTCTGTTTGTTCCTCATCCTCAAATCCATCACCGGTAAGAAATTCCATATCTTCCGCGTCTACATTTTCAAAAACATCGTCCAGCGTGTCTTCTTTCCAGTAAGCTTCAATTGCTTTGGAAATAGCAGATTCTGAGCTGATTACCGGCTCGACATCAAATCCCATCAGTACTTTAATGTCATCCATAGCATACGGATTGCTTGGGTCAGACACAGCAACGACCAGTTTGTTTCCTTCTTTTCCAATCGGAATAATGCCGTGCCGTTGGGCAATATGCTTTGGAATCAATGTTGCAATTTCTTTCGGAATATCAACCTCGCTGAGATCAACAACAGGAAATCCGAATTCTTTTGATAAGAGGGAAAGAAGTTCGTCTTCTTTGACAAGTCCATTTTCCATCAGTCTGCTTGGGACAGAACTGCCTGATTTTTTTGTTTCTTCAATCGCATCGGTCAACTGCT
>JABMRF010000027.1 GCA_013202715.1 Candidatus Kuenenbacteria bacterium | reverse complement strand
ATGAAGTTGCTAAAGCAACCGCTCATTGTTGGTTATATCGTTACCGGAATTATTGTCGGACCGTCTGTGACAAATTTGATTCCTGCAGATGGAGCTTTAGAAGGGTTCTCCCATATTGGAGTTGCCCTTTTGTTATTTTTGGTTGGTCTTGGCCTGAAACCATCCATGATTAGAGAAGTCGGTAAGGTGGCAGTTGTGACCGGGGTGGCTCAGATGATGGTAACGGCAATCGGTGGGTATTTCATTGCCATCTGGCTCGGTCTTTCACAGGTTACCGCTTTTTATCTTGGTATTGCTTTTGCTCTTAGTAGTACAATTATTATTTTTAGAATATTGTATGAAAAAGAAGAACAGGATACACTTTACGGTAGAATTACAATAGGATTTTTGTTGGTTCAGGATTTAGTGGCCATGTTTTTCTTGATGTTTTTATCAAGCACTAGAAGTTTTGGTTCAGGAAACTATATTAGTTTTGCTTCTGCACTGCTCGGAAAAGTTGCCTTGGTTGTTATTGGGTTATATATTCTAATTAAGTTTGTTATTCCTCATGTTGATAAAATATTTGCAAAGAACAAGGAAATGCTTTTTGTTTTTGCGCTCGGAATCTGTTTTGCTATTGCCGCAATTTTTCATCAACTTCATTTTTCAATGGAACTTGGCGCTCTTTTGGCTGGTGTGATTTTATCTGTCTCACCTTATCAGCGCGAGATTGCCCTCCGAATTCAATCATTGCGAGATTTCTTTTTAATTATCTTTTTTGTTGTTCTTGGCGCTAACATTCACATTGCTGAAATCCAGAACTCAATTCCACTGATTGTGATTTTCTCTTTATTTATTTTAGTTGGAAATCCGTTGATCCTGTTATTTGTAATGAGGTGGCTGAAGTACACAGTTAAAACAAGTTTTCTGGCAGGCCTGACCGTCTCGCAGATCAGTGAATTTTCTTTGATTATTTTGGGTATGGGTGTGGGGCTCGGTCATATTCCAGAAGCCATTTTAGGTCCCGCGACAATTGTTGGAATTATCACGATTACAGTATCTACCTATTATATCTCATATAATAGTCAAATTTATAGTTTCTTCAAAAAACCCTTGCACATGATTTTTAGCGACAAAGGGAAGAAGAAAGAAGAAAAAATAATTAAGGATCAGTTTGATGTAATTTTGTTCGGTAGTCATCGGCTTGGTGGCGGACTGGTCAATGAGATGCTAAAATCAAAAATTAAGTTTTTGATAGTTGATCATGATCCTGAGGTCATTCGAGAGTTAACATCCAAAGGCCTTAACTGTATATATGGTTCAGCTGATGATGCAGATTTTCTCGATTCATTGCCAATGCGAAGCACGAAGTTGGTGATTTCTACAATTCCGGAACTTGATGTGAATTTGTCGATTATTGCATATAAAAAGAAAAATCATTTGCGAACAAACATTCTTTGTATTGCCAATCATCATATTCATGCCGACAAATTGTACAAAGCAGGCGCAACGTATGTAATTATGCCGCCATATCTTGGCCGTAGGTTTATGGCAGATTTATTTAAGAAAAATAAGCTTGATCATTCTAAATACAAAGAAGAAAGAAACAAACATATCTTTGATATGCAGTACATTGATGAGTTGTCATAGTTTTAAATTTTGCTTGACAATATCAAAATGATCATGTATGATACTAGTGTATGAAAAATTATACAACAATTCATCATATCCACATTCATGGTCAGTAAAGCTGGTCCAATGTTTTGTTGAAAAAAACAGAGGCCGGCGAAAGCTGGCTTTTTTCGTAAAATGAAAGAAAATTGTTAATTCTTAATTAGATATTTGCCTTTCATGGTGGGCGTAGCTCAGTTGGTAGAGCACTAGCTTGTGGCGCTAGACGTCGCGGGTTCAAGTCCCGTCGCTCACCCCATTCTTCGCGTCAGCGAAGAATGCCCTTCGTAGCTCGAAGAGCGAAGAAGGGCTTATAGATTAAGATAATCCGCGTGAATCAGCGTCATATCCGCTGAATCCGCGCCGAAAATATGAAATCAGACATTCTACAACGAGCCAAAGGCGTTTGTGACTACGGTCCAACAGAAAAAATCGCCAGAGATAAAATCATTAAAACAATGAGACAGGTTTTTGAATCCTTTGGTTATAATCCAATTGAAACACCGATAATTGAGCGCTACGAGTTATTTGCGTCTAAGTTTGGTATTGGGCAGGAATCTGATGCGATGCGAGAAACTTTTAAATTAAAAGATCAGGGCGATCGAGATCTTGTTTTGCGAACAGAATTCACCGTGCCATTTTCTCGTTTTGTTGGTATGAATCCGCAGTTCAAAAAACCGTTCAAAAGATATCAAATGGGAAAAGTGTTTCGTGATGGGCCGATTAAGCTCGGACGTTATCGGGAATTTTGGCAATGCGATGTTGATGTAGTTGGAATTTCAGATTCGATTATTGATGCTGAGTTGGTACAATTAACAAATGAAGTTTTTGAAAAAATAGGATTGGAAGTCGAATTTAGAATTAACAATCGAAAAATATTAAATGGTATCCTTCAAAATGCTGGAGTGGCTGACAAGAATCAAGAAACAGTAATTATTACTATTGATAAACTTGATAAAGTTGGCTTAAAGGGAGTGAAAAGTGAACTGCAAGAAAAAGGAATTAAACCCGCAGTTATTAGTAAAATATTATCAACCATTTCAATCGAGGGAGATAACAAGGAACTTATCCGCCAACTAAAAAATATAATTGGTGATAATGAAGGATTAAAAGAAGTCGAGCAAACAATTGATTATGTTATTGATAATCAAAATGTTATTTTTATGCCATCACTCGCACGTGGATTGGCTTATTACACCGGGAACGTGTTCGAAGTCTATTTAAAAGATCGATCAAAAGTAAATTCTTCAATTTGTGCCGGTGGAAGATTTGATAGCATGATTGGCGGCTTTTTACAAAACGGAGAATCATATCCAGCAGTCGGAATTAGTTTTGGCCTGGAAACAATTTTTGATGCGATCAAATTATACAGCAAAGAAAAAGAGCAAAACTCTGTTATTGATCTGTATTTCATTCCTCTCAGTGAAGAATATATAAAACCGGCTTTGAAATATTGTAAAAAATTAAGAAAAGAAAATATAAAAACTGATATTGATTATACTGCCAGAAAATTAAAAAAGAATTTAGAATACGCAAATAGTTACGGCGTTCCGTGGGTTGTCATGCTTGGAGAAGACGAGGCAAACAAAGGTAAATTGACTCTGCGAAACATGAACAGCGGGGAGCAGGCATTACTGGATTATGAATCTGTTTTGGCTAAATTAAAAGAAGAATTAGTAATTGAAGATAATAAAAAAGAGATATAAACGTCTCTTTTTTTGATTTACCTCTTGACCCTTCTCCGCCTCCTTACTGTCGCCTGCCTATCACAGACAGGCTCGGGGGCTTGACAAGATGAATTGATTTATGTTAATCTATTGTGAGTATATCTGTTCATTTTACTTAGTGATTTCAAGGAGGAAATGGTTCCTCAATATTGTGATACCAACATAACACATGGGAGGTCAGGATGGTGACCAGATGGAAAGATGAGATCTTTCTCGATGGTCACAATTTGACCGTTGAGGACGTGATACTCGTTGCTAGAGGTTCTAAAGGAGAATATCCTACAGTTCGTTTGCATCCAAGCAAAAGAGACAAATTGTCATTGATTCGAAAGGAAATCGAGAAGCTTCTTTTGACTGATGTCATGTACGGAGTCAACACCGGCGCAGGTTCAAACCGCGACCGGATAGTTCCGTTGAATAAACTGCTTGGTTATCAGAGGGGATACACTCTTTCGCATTGTTGCGGTTCCGGATTGCATTTGAAAAAAGATGTGGTCAGGGCGATGATGCTGCTCAGAGTCAACTCTTTCATGGTAGGTTATTCCGGTGTGACAGTGGAGCTCTGTGACAAAATTCTGGAGTTGCTGAACAATGACATTGTTCCTGTGATTCCGGAGCATGGCTCTCTTGGTGCCAGTGGAGATTTGTCTCCGCTCGCTCATCTTGCAGCGGTGTTGATCGGTTACACAGAAACACGTGTCATGGTCAATGGAGAAATCCGTCCGACAAGAGATGTTCTCAAAGAAAGAAACATTTGTTTTTTGAAGCTTCAGCCGAAAGAAGCAATGGCCGTTACAAACGGCGCGACTATGATGCTTGCTTACAGTTGCTTGGCAGTGCATGACGCTGTTGAGCTTCTGCGAATCGCAAACATTGCGGCCGCTCTGAACATGGAAGCGATTCGTGGTGAAATGGATGCTCTCGATATGAGGATTCATTTGGCCAGAAATCAGGTCGGTCAGCGGGAAGTCGCTGAAGACATGAACGCACTCCTCAAAAACAGCAAGCGTGTTACTCGCGAAGCGCAAAACGTTTGTTTTGTACATGAAGACAAGAAGGACTGTATCGAAAGCTGTACACAGCGAAGAGTGCAGGACGCCTACAGCACTCGTTGCGTACCTCAGGCGCATGGCGCAGTATTTGATGCAATTTGGTATTTGAGAGAAAAAGTCGAGAATGAAATTTGTGCCGCTACGGACAATCCCTTGATTTTCCGTAACGAAGACGGAACGTATTCCGCCTTGTCAGGCGGCAATTTTCATGGAGATCCTCTTGCAATTCCGCTTGATACACTTGCGATTGCGCTTACGAAGTTGGCTGTGATTTCCGATCGACGATTCTTTCGGGTCATCAACAGTCAATATAGCCATGGACTACCGCAGAATCTGAGTGTAACTGAAGACCATAGTTCCGGCTTCATGATCCCTCAGTATTCCGCAGGCTCGGACGCGCTTCGTTGTGGAATGCTTTCCATGCCAGCCTCAGTTTTTAACGTAGTGACTTCCGGAATGCAGGAAGATTATGTTTCAAACGGAGCAAATGCTGCCTGGAAATGTAGATTGATTATCGAATTTGTCAGGGATGCCCTGGCAAAGGAACTTTTGGCTCAGTGCCAGGCGATTGACCTTGGTAAAGAAAGGTTGAAGCCGATGGGACTTGATCTTCTGGGTGAGGGAACTGCACCTGCACATAGATTCATTCGCGATCGGATTGGGATGATGAAGCAGGATGGTTACTTTACAGCTGATTTTGAAGAAATAAGAAAAACACTTGAGAATGGCTCAATGCTTCGTGCAGTTGAGGACAAAGAATGAACAAATTAAGACGATTCCCGTGGGATCGTCTTTTTTAATCCTGACCTTTCGACTGACTCAATGTCTTGACATTTATATCAGATGTGCTTCAATAAGAGTATATGAAGAAAAATTATCTAATTACCCTGGATGTTGACGGAACACTTATTGATAATTACTATCGAACAACCTCACCAACAATTAATTCAGTTATCAGCCAACTGCGTAGTGAGGGTAATGTTTTTTTGATAAATTCAAATCGAGCGCTAGAAGATATTCTTCCAACTGCGAATGCGTTTGGAATTGAAGGGCCGATTATTGGAGAGAATGGTTGCTTTATTTATAATCAGGAATCCGGGGAAACACAGGTTTTGATTGGTGATGAAACTAGCCGAGATTTAGAAAATCTAAACCAACAGATTCCGAAAATTATTAAAGATAATTTTCCTGACTCAATGTTTATTATCGCAGATACAAGTGACTTGAACAAAAATCTTGATGCTCTTGATATTCCTGCCGGAACGAATTATATATTTATGATGAATGAGTTTAGAAAACATACAATGAGCATTCATGTAAAAAGAATAGAAGGGGACAAGTTTATCAGGGATATTGATAAAGCAATCGAATTTTCAATTGCAATTACAAAATATATAAATGATAATAATCTTAATCTATTTTCTTGCCACACAGCAAATTATGCAAATGTTTTGGTTTATCCTCTTGAAACAAATAAATCTAAAGGTTTTAGTGCTTTAGCAAAAAATTATCCTAACTTCATAAAAATATTTATTGGTGATGATGCAGATGATAAACCTTTGTCGAGCGAAGCGGATTATTTCTTTGCCGTAAATAACGCAACCAATGATGCCAAAGAAATTGCGGATTATGTGGCTAGGGAAAAAGTAACCAAGGGCACTGAGGAAATTCTTTTAAAAATTGACGAGCTTGTAGAATAAATTCATAATTTTATGGTGCGGCTAGCTCAGTGGTAGAGCGTCGGATTGTGGTTCCGATGGTCGCGGGTTCGAACCCCGTGTCGCACCCCACGACAAGGCAGAGCATCAGCTCTGCCTTTTTCTTTTTGTAACAAATCTAAATGTTCTCCGTCATATATAGTAGCAGGCAACTCGTCTGCAATTTTAGTAAATATGAATATACAATTCAGCCAATCAATGTGGAAAAAGCATTATCGTAAACTGCCAGTTTACGGGTTGTTTTGTATTATGAAAATGTAATTTTACTTTAATCTAATTTTACATACAAAACAGCTCGTGCGAGCTGTTTTTTCGCGTTTAAATTAACTAATATATATGTATTGTTTTCAAAAATTTCAAGCACATCGCAGAGCAAACCAAGATTTGGTAGTTTGCTTTGTGTTGTTAATTCCCTGGCGTTGAATATACAGAGCAGTCTATCAAGATTGCGAAAACTGTTTTT
>JABMRF010000004.1 GCA_013202715.1 Candidatus Kuenenbacteria bacterium | reverse complement strand
TGCCAAGGTTGAGGTCGCGAGATCGAGTCTCGTCTCCCGCTCCAGATGTAGGGAACGGTAGCGACCGTTCCCTACATCTGGAAACATTATTTAGCCTCGGTGGCGGAATTGGTAGACGCGCTGGACTTAAAATCCAGTGGTTGTATAAACCGTGCCGGTTCGATTCCGGCCCGAGGCACCAGTCTTCGCTCTGTACGTTGTCAGAGCTACGACTGGCGCAGCCATTCTTTGTCTCTTTTTAGAGATACGACTAACGCAGCTATAAAAAACACGGTCTTGAACCGGATTTTTTTATTTTAAAACACCTTGACACACAACAAAAACTACGTTAATCTTAATTAGTATCCAAATTCATTAACAACAAAAAAGGGGCTAGTAGATGAGACTAATTGGTTTTTCGTCCGGTGTTTTGTATCATAAAATTCAGCCTGTTTCTATGCAGGCAATTAGGTTTTTCCATTCACTTGGCTGTAATACAATTGAATTGGCTTGTGTATTAAAAGAAAGACTAGCATTATTTTACGACTTATATCGCGCATTTAGGCTCAATCTATATGAATGCTATTCACTTCACGCCCCATGCGATCACACCTATTGCGATAATGAGGAAACCAGAGCAATTCTTGCTCAATTGCAAATTTTTCAAAAACTATTTAAATTCAAATATCTAGTTTTTCACCCTCATACATTGAAAGATCCAGCAGTTTTGGAAGATTATTCTTTGCCGATTGCAATTGAAAATATGGATAAATTAAAACCAGCCGGCCAAACTGTGGCTGATCTGGAAAAAATATTTGCTGTTTTGGATTGCCAATTTGTATTAGATGTTAATCATGCTTTTACTAATGACCCCAGCCATAGGTTAGCTCAAGAATTACTTAACGCTTTTGGCAACAGGTTATGCGGTGTTCATTTAAGCGGATTTGTTGATTTTCACGAACCTTTACACGTAACAAAACAAGATCAGCTAATTGAAATTATTAAACCTCTTGATGTGCCAGTTATAATAGAAAGCATGTGCGCTGATCAAGCGCAGGCAAAAGCTGAATTTGAATATATAAAAAGAAAACTGTCCAGCTAAACAAAAAAACGCTCCCATATCCGGAGCGTTTCTTTATTTCAACTTTATAAATTTTTAGCTTTTAACTTACTGTTTTATCGGCATCACAATATACAAATAATCCGATCCATCTTTTGGTTTTATTAAACATGGAAGATTATTATCAACTAAACTGATCTCCACTTCACTTGTATCAATATTATTTAAGCCATCAAGTAAATACCGATAGTTCAAGGTTGTATCATTTGTTTCACCAGTAAATTCAACATCTACATCAGTTTTACTTTCACCAACCTGAGTATTTGTGGCTTGAACTGTTAAGCCTTTTTGCGCTTCAAAAACGAGGTTAATGTCAAAAATTCCTGTTTTAGAAAATAAAGCCACTTTTTTAATTGCTTTTGTTAATTCGGAAGTTGAACAAACAGCTTTGGTTTTGGTTTCCGTTGGAATAATCTGTTTATAATCAGGGTATTGGCCTTCCAGTAGGCGAGAGATAAGCTCAATTGAGTCGCAAGTAAACAAAATTTGATTTTCTGAAATATATATTTCAAGATCTTCAACCGCATTTGCTTGATCTTTTAGGTTATTTAAAATTCGAAGTACTTCTTGGAGAGTCTTTAATGGAACAATAACATCTTGTTCTTCTTGATTTTCTTCTAAATTAACAGCTTTTTCAGCTAATCTATAACTATCAGTCCCAACCATTAATAATTTCCCTTTAGCGATCTTATTAAAACTCATAAACACACCGCTGATTTCTGGCCTGGTCTCTGAAGTTGAAACTGAAAAGATAACCTGTGAGATTGCTTTTTTGAAATCACTTATTTTTACCTTAAATGGCTTTTCTTTGTCTATCTTTGGAATAACAGGGAAGTCATCTGCTGCAATTCCCTTTATCTTAGTTTTAGAGTTTAGACAAGCAACTTTCAAAAAGTCATCTGCTAGAAGTTCCATATTTACTTGATCATTAGCAAGAAGATTAACATATTCTGAAAGTAGGCGAGCGTCGACTGTAAATAAACCCTCTTTTTCAACTTTGCATCTAACTACACAACTAATTCCAATTTCTAAATTTGTACTTGCTAATCGAAGACTACCATCCTTTGCTTCCAGCATGACATTATTTAAGATAGGTAAGTTGATGTTTTTGTTAACCAAGTGTCCCGTTGTTTGTAGGCCGAAGTTTAGGTTCTCCTGTAAGCAAGTTAATTTCATATTTTTTTAATTATTTAATTTTTCTCTTTCTCGTTTTTTTTTCTTTTAAAGATGTTCCCTTCTTGTGTTTAAAGAAACATATATATAAAAACAATAATAATAATAAGGCTGTGGATAGAGGTGGATAACTGAAGTTCTGGTTTAACTTTAGCTTTTTAAAACCTGCACAAAGGTGTTGTTAACTATGTTCATATGTTGTGTGGATAAGTCTCAAATTCCTGATTTGACCTCTTTTTTTCGTTATCCCCAATTTTTACCATTTGTTATGAACAGCTTTTTACACAGTTTTTTAATGGTTATGAACAGTTTATCCGAATAATTTGCAGTAATTTAGCTTCGCTGTAATTAATAGTAATTTGCCTTCGGCGTAATTTAGTAATTATTGGTAATTTTTTTGCTACCCAATTACTATCAATTACCTAATTACAATTAATTACTACTTAATTACTGAAGCTTTATTTTTTTAACTATAAACTTTCTGCTTCAAAAGGTTTATTTCCTGTCTGACCTTCTCATCATCCTCAACAATCTTGCGAATTTTTTCATAAGCATGCATTGCTGTTGTGTGATCTCTCCCGCCAAGTTCATGGCCGATCATTGGATATGAACATGAAAGCTCTTCTCTCATTAAATACATTATAATTTGACGAGGGAAAGCCAGTCTTTTTTCCCGGCTCTTTCCTAGCATTTCTTCCATTGCTAATTCATAAAATTCACAAACTACCTCTATTAGTTGTCTTGGTGAGACAGCATTGGTCTTTTTACTGGAATCTGATATTGAGAATAATATTTTCTTTACATTTTCAACGGTTGGTTCAAGTTTATTCAGCTGATGATAAGCAATGATTTTATTTAGAGCGCCTTCCAGTTCTCGGATATTATTCTGTATATTTAGCGTAACAAACTGAATTATTTCTCGCTCCAGCATAAAGTCTTTTTCTTTGCATTTTGCTTCTAATATGGCAATTCTGGTTTCCAGGTCCGGTTTAGAAATATCAGCAATCATTCCCCACTCAAATCTGGTTAAAAGTCGATCTTCAAGAGTAGCAATGGCTTTTGGCGGTCGGTCAGAAGTAAGAATTATTTGCTTATCCTGCTGGTGCAGGGAATTGAAAGTGTGAAAAAATGCTTCTTGTGTTCCTTCTTTTCCTGTTAAAAACTGAATATCATCAATAATTAATAAATCACAGCTTCTGTATCTGTTATTAAATTGAACCGCTTTACCCGCTGCAATTGAGCTGATGAAGTCATTTGTAAAATGTTCGCAGGTTGCGTAAACAATCTTTTTATCAGGAAATTTTTGCAAAATTGAATTACCAATCGCTTGAATTAGATGGGTTTTTCCAAGTCCAACTCCGCCGTAAATAAAAAGAGGATTATATGTTAATCCTGGACTTTCAGAAACAGCCAATCCGGCAGCGTGAGCCAATTCATTTGCTTTTCCGACAACAAAGGCATCAAAGTTATACTTTGGATTGAGTCCTTCAGGTGAAGTTCCGCCCCTAAATTCAACCTTTATAGGTTGTTCTTTTTCTTCTTTGACAACTTGTTTCTTTATTTGTTCTATTTGAATTTGATAGCTCTTTAGGGTTTGAACTTTGTAAGTGATTTCTTTAACCCTTTCTTTGGTTTTTCCTTGAATAATGGTATAGATCTTCTGGTGGTACTTATTTTTCAGCCAAGCTTGGGAAAAGGTGTTTGGAACAGCGACAATAATTCGGCCATCTTCGTTTTCAATAATAAAAGTGTTCTTTAACCAAGTTGTGAAACTTGCCTTACTAAGACTGAGCTCCAACTCGCCTAGAACCGCCTGCCAAAGTTGCTGATTTAGATCTTCCATAGGTATTTTTGTTTTTAGTTTGGGTCCTTACCCGCAAACTCATTCTACCATTGAAAATGAATGTGGACAAGCTGTTGAAAACTAACAAAAAGTTATCAAAGTGTTGATAAAGTGTTGATAAACTCCCTCTTGTTCAGATTTTATATTAATGCTTTCAATAATGCAAGCGAATTGCCAGTCAAAAGTCTAGAGTCAAAAGTCTAGAGTTAATGAGCCAAGGGTACAAGCCCTAATAAGTATAGTTGACAAATAATTAAAACTGCTTTATAATAACGAAAGTTAGATTAATACTAATAATAGTTGACTTTTGACTATTGACTTTCGATTTTAGATTATAATTCTATGCCTAAACGAACATTTCAGCCAAATACTAGAAAAAAACTCAAAAAGCACGGTTTTCGGAAAAGAATGAGTACAAAGGATGGCAGAGCAATACTAAAAAGACGTCGAGAAAAAGGACGGACAAGTTTGAGTACTTCTGATAGATAAAACCAAGCTGGATTTTTTAGTTGAAAAAGGCTACACTATAGAATGTGGAGCTTTTTTGTTTTATATATATATAATATGTTTGAAGGCGAAGTTACAAGAAGAAAATCAAAAATTGAGGAACATCGGGTTATAAAGGTTACTGACTTTTCGCATCATAAAGAGGATTACAAGAGAGAACAAAAAGAAGTCTTTGCAAATCCGGTTGAATATGAAGACGTTGCTACATTAGCGATGATATACGGAGCTGTAGAAAATGTTATTGATGCTGTAGAAAAAGGGTATATTCAAGCAGAATTGTCAGATGATGGGAAAACGGTTAAAATGGAATTTTTACCTCTCGAGCCTGAACGGTTACCGAAAGAATTGGGTCATATGTTTGATCCTGATGAAACGCACAAAGCTGTCCAGGGATTGAAAGATATTAATAGTCCTATTTTTGGGGACAATGAAGGCCTAACATATTTACAAACTATTGATTTTGTTGTTGAAGGATTTTTTTCAAGTGATTTTTATGGTTCTTTTGCGCAAGGGAAGAAATTCATTCGTCTTTATTTTGACCGGGATTTAATTTTAGAAGAAAGAGATATATATTTGGACCCTGAAGCCATTGCCTGCACGCCGGAAGAATACCCGATGTCCTTTGTTGTCAAAGGGGGAGTTCCCAAGAGAAGTCTAAAAAAGGGAGAGCAGGTTTCTGTTCCTCCGCGAAGTGAGAGTGACTTTAATGACTTTGACATGGCCGATTTTCCTACTGACGAAGAGGTTGAAGCACAAACACAAAAAAATAAGAAAAAATTAATTGATTTTTTTACACAACAAAAAAAGAAAAAACTTGCAGCATAGTATGTTAAATAAATTGAATCGTATCACAAAGCAGAGAGAATTTGACGCCTTTTTTGGCAAAGAGTTCAAATTAAAAAAGGGCAAAAACATGGCTGGTCGGTTTATGATTCTAAAAGTTTTTAAAAATGAGCTAAAAACCCCGCGTTTTGGTTTTATGCTCAATACCAAAGTAGATAAACGGGCCGTTGTTCGAAATCGAATCAAACGTCAATTGCGAGAATCCATTCGTTTGCGGTTAAAAGAATTCAAGGGAAGCTTTGATTGCCTTATTGTTGTAAAGCCAACAGTTAAAGACATAGAAGCGAAGGAATTAGAAAAAGAACTATTCTATTTATTTAAAAAGGCTAATATTCTGTAGCCATACTCTTTATCCCGACCTAAAACTTATAAGCTATAACCTAATTCCTCTTTTTCCATGAAATCTCAAATCTTCAAATATTATCCTCGTTATTTTATTCTTGTCCTGATCAAATTGTATCAGCGGACTTTATCGTTGGATCATGGCCCGTTAAAAGAAATGTTTCCAGGTGGTTATTGTAAATATCATCCGACTTGCTCAGAATATGGTTTTCAGTCAATAAAAAAATACGGGATATTAAAAGGGGGAGTCAAAACCACTTGGCGAATTTGTCGATGTAATCCCTGGTCCAAGGGGGGGGATGATCCGGTTGAGTAGTTTTTAAAAGTTTTAATTTAAAATAAAAAGGTCCCAACAACGAAGTTGGGACTTTTATGTCTTACTTCCGGACAAATTTGTAAATGAAATAGCCGAGTGCCACAATGATTACAAACCACCAGCCAAACCACTGTGCCAGAATAATGGTACCGGCTGCGCCAAGGCCCCATTTTACCGATTTCGCCAGCCATTCATCATCGCTGGCAATGAATTTGAACCAAATCACTGCGCCGGCGAGCATAGCCAAGATAATTGGAATCAGTCCAGAAATCGAAGCAACAAATTTCCAAACCAGTAGGGCAACAATAATAATAATTACCAGTCCGATAATTCCACCACCTGAAACCGTAACTTTTGTCTTCGCCATTTTATTCTCCTTGTTTCGTTTACATTACTTCCCGATTTATTACTTAATCATTGAAGAACGAACGGTAATACCTCATTGAGCAAGTTGATGCAACTTGCTTGAGGGGAGTTAGCTGTGATGAAGTCGCGCTCGTATTTAGGCGTAAACTTGTTTATAACCAGACCCACCCGCGCACCAAGTGCGAACGGTAGAGCGAGATCAAGCTCGAAAATATCGCCGATGACCGTAACAGCATCCCAATTGACGCCGTTTAATTCACGAAGATACTCAAGAGCTTTGAAATACGCCGAACGACGCAAGTAAACCGGACGCTCCAAGCCTGGAAGAGTGATGGACTCGGCAACATGATCCGGACGACCGTCAACGAGATACTTTTTTGCATCGCCGATGACTTGATCGCATATTCTCATCAACTCATCATTGCCGGCACTGAGCGTAGTGATCTTTTTACAGACACCCGCTGTATCGGAATTGGTAACGACGTAGACTATTATATCTTTATGCGCGCACAATTCACGGAGCATCTGAAGGGAGTCCTTCTTGAATGCTACACCTGAGAGAGGGTAGTTCCTTTTGTAGAGAAAGTTTAGCAGGCTATCTCTGTCAGAAGGGTTCATGAACATTTTGAAGTGATCAAAGACACGTAGCGCGATGGCCCGCATCCGCAAGTAAGGATCAACCGTCGCCGGAGCCACGATAAGCTTGTTGTACAGCCAACCGTTGTTGCCAGGGTCGGCAGCTATTTTAGCCTCTACGGACCGCAACACAGGCATCACATCCTCGGGCGTCTTTCCTACCAGAAGACACAGATCATTTGAGTAACTGGCCACGAACGGCTTACCCTCTTCTTCCGCGTCAGTGATCGTTCCATCGAAATCTAGCACTACGAGTCGCTTGGTCATGTTTTTTTCCTCTGTTTGTTTTATTGTTGTGAGAACCAGACTCCTTACTTTTCCTGTTCTTCTTTTTATCATAAGTAAATAAAAAAATCAATAGCAGTTCTTTTTTTTGTGATACCCATTTGTCCCTCTTCAAAAAAGGTAGTAAGTTTTATGTTTTGTTACAAAGGAAGATTGTTGTCAAGAGGGGTTGGAGATGGTAGAATAAAACTAGTCCAAAGGTAAAATATAAAAGTGCAAAGTAAAGTTGTTACTTTTACCTTTTACATTTTAACTATCAACTAGTGTTTTATGTCATTAAATAAAAAAATCGCCCACAATACAGTAATCCATCTCGCTGGTAAATTGATCAGCCTAGTTTTGGGTTTGGTCGCAGTGGCAGTAATGGCCCGCTATCTCGGAAAAGAAGGCTTTGGATATTATATTACCGTGACTGCCTTTTTGCAGTTTTTTGGAATTATGGTCGATTTTGGTTTGACTCTCACAACTGTGCAAATGATTTCCAAGCCCGGAGTGAATATCAGCCGGACCATGAATTCCATTATTTCATTTCGAGTGATCACTGCCTTTTGTTTTTTGCTAATAGCCCCAATCATAATCTGGTTTTTTCCGTATAATATTTTTATTAAGCTCGGTGTTATTTTGACGGTCAGCTCATTTTTTTGCATTACCATAATTCAAACTTTGACCGGTATTTTTCAGCAGAGATTGAAGATGTTCAAGCTGACCCTGGCGGAAGTTATCGGGCGAGTTGTATTTGTCGCGCTGGTGGTTCTTGCAGTTTTGCTCGGAAAAAATATTTATTGGATATTTGGAGCAATGTCGGTCGGAAGTATTGTCAATTTGGTTATTGTTTTTCTTTATTCAAAAAAATATATCAAATGGAGGCTGGAATTTGACTTTGCTATTTGGAAAGAGTTGATTAGCAAGACCTGGCCGATCGCTTTGTCCATTTCATTCAACCTGATCTATTTAAAAATGGATACAATCATCTTGTCTTTGTTCAGAACACAGGGCGAAGTTGGTTTGTATGGTGCGACTTATCGCGTAGTTGATATTTTGACAATGCTCCCTGCCGTTTTCATGGGAATTGTTCTTCCTGTAGCAACGAAATATTATTTAGAGAAAAATAAAACTGAGTTGCGCGCGATTTTACAGAAATCATTTGATGTTCTGATGATTTTTGCGATACCAATTGTAATTGGAACCTATATTATTGCTGGAAAAATTATGACTTTTATTGCCGGACAGGATTTTCTTCCTTCGGGTGAAATTTTGAAAGTTTTAATTCTCGCTTCCGGTGCAATTTTTGCGACCAGCCTATTTGCTTACGCAGTTGTGGCGGTCAATCGACAAAAAACCATGATGTGGGGGTATCTAACTGTGGCCGTTATCACATTGGTTGGGTATTTTGTTTTTATTCCAAAGTATGGGTACTGGGGCGCAGCCTGGATGACAGTTTTTAGTGAAGCCCTGATCATGATCTGGACCGCTATTCTTCTTTACCGCGCAATTAAATTTTTCCCAAGTTTGAAAACGTTTTTCAAAGCAATTCCGGCAGCCCTGATTATGGCCGGAGTGTTGTATTATGTTCGAAGTTGGCACGTTTTGATATTGTTAATGATTGCCGGCGTGGTTTACTTCGGATTTTTGTATTTATTTGGGGGGATTCGGAAGGAAACCGTGCGTGAATTAATTCGGTTAAAGTAAGAAGGTTTTATGCGAATGATGCGAATGGTAATTCGAATGCTGCGAATATGCGAATTACATATTATGTATTATTCGCATATTCGCAGCATTCGCATAAACTAATATTCGCATTAAAGCTATGCTCCCAGAATCTAAAATCCTCATCACCAAATTCCCTTTCCGCTCAGGATTGAGCGGAGTGGAAAAACATACTTTTCAAATTGTGGAGAATTTGCAGGGCAAAGGACTGCAAATTTTTTTATTATCGTCTTGTCCGGTCATGCTAGGGGAATTCAAAAAGCGCGGTTGGACAAATCAGCGCTGGTGGCTCGGATTTCCACCGGTAAATCTCTCGACCAAGTGGTTGTTCTTTTTCATTTGGCCTTTGCTTTTGATAAGTTCAGTTATTGGATTAATATATTGCAAATATAAGTTCAAAGTCGATAAATTGTACTGCTTGAATTTAACAGAAAAGCTGGTGATGACCCCTGTTGCCAAATTATTCGGATACAAAGTGATTTGGCTGGAGCATCTTTCGATTGAGCCGGTCATATCAAAAAATATTTTTAGATTTTTGTATAAATGGTGGAGCAGATTTGCAAAAATAGTTGCAATTTCTGAATTTGTAAAAATTGAACTTGAAAAAATTGGAATCAAAAACATAAAAGTTATTTATCACGGCATTGATCCGGCAAAATACAAGAAACAGGAAAATCTTTTTGAGGTTATGGCCGAAAAGAGGTCGGAAGATTATGACAAAAAGAATTTCACAATTGGCTGTGTAGCAAAACTGGAAAAAGTAAAGGGTTTGGAATATTTAATTAAAGCGGTTGATCTGCTTAAACCGGAAATTCCGAATATTGATTGCATTATTGTTGGTGAGGGATCGCAAAAACAAAATTTACACTGGTTGATTGAAACATTGAATCTACAAAACAAAGTAAAACTGGTTGGATATAAGGATAATTTTCTGGATTGGGTTTATGATTTTGATATTTTTGTGTTACCCAGTTTAAAAGAGTCGTTGGGAATAATTTTACTTGAAACAATGGCCTGCAAAATTCCGATCGTGTCGACCGACGTTGGCGGAGTGTCTGAGATTATTAATAATGAAAATCAGGGCGCTCTTGTTGAGTCAAAAAGTCCACGCGCAATTGCTGATGCGGTTTTGCGGTTGTATAATCTGGGCGAAGATGCGATCAATCCCTGGCCACAGGTTGCCAATCCGATTGAAGATAAATTTTTATTGGAAATAATGTTAGAGGAATATAAAAGAATTTTAATTTCTACCTGACTTTCTGTGAACGTCGTAATTTTACATGAAGGCGACACGTCGACGTGTCGCCTTC
>JABMRF010000026.1 GCA_013202715.1 Candidatus Kuenenbacteria bacterium | reverse complement strand
TTGAAGTTGGATAATATTTTCCAGCTGACTTTTTACCTCATGGCCAATTGAATTTTCTTTTGGTTTCACTTCGTCAACTGAAAAAGTAATTGCATCGAGACCGCTGTCAATCAATTGCTGAGCTTTTTCTTCATTAAGTAAAGAACCATTGGTTGTAAATCGAACTGCCAGTTTTTTTTCTTTACAAATCTTAATCATTTCAATTAAATTCGGATGAAGAAGTGGCTCGCCCCAACCAGTCAAAATTATACTTTTCACGCCTTTTAGTTTTGAAACAATTATTTTAAAATCTTCCAGAGCCATTTCCTTTATCGGAACCTGCAGATCAAACCGCTGACACATCTGGCAATTAAAATTACATTTATTGGTAATACAAACCTGAGCTGTTTTCGGCAACTTTGGAACTATAAATAAAATTCTGCCAATTAATTCCCAAAGCATATTATTTTTTCATCAAATTAGAATACACCTTCTCCAGTGAATTTGTAATAACTGACCAACGATATTTTTCTTCGACACTTTTCAGGCAATTATCCCCAAATAATTTCATTTTATCCGGATGTTCAACAAGATACTTGATTTTGTCCGCAATATCGCGACTATTTTTCGGCTCGACAAGCAAACCATTAATTCCAGGATCAACCACACTGCGCACACCCTTTAGATTGCTAGCTAAAACCGGTTTACCGCAAGCCATAGCTTCGATGAGGACGATACCAAACGCTTCTGAACTATTTATTGACGGCAATATTGCAATGTCTGCCAGATTAAAATGTTTGGGCATTAATTCATCCTCTACATAACCCGCGAACTTCACTCTATTTTCTAGATTTAACTTTTTGGCCATTTTTTTGTATGTTTTTTGTAGCACGCCTTTACCGACGATCAGGGCTTTGACTGATCTGTCTTCAATTTGCGACATTGCTCTTATTAAATAGTTTACACCTTTGAAATAATGATTGGGCCCCATACCGCCAACAAATAACACAATCTTATCTTCCGAATCAAATCCGTATTTTTTCATTAAATCAGAATCTTTTTCTGCCGGTTTATATCTGCGCGGAACACCAAAAGGAATTTCCTTAAATTTGCCAATATTTTTGAAATAATATTCCTGGATATTTGAATCTTCAACATAATCTTCAGACGAAACAATAATTTTATCGGCCATTCTCAAAATAAATCTCAAAAATATTTTTCGACTTCCACGCTCATACATTCCATGCCATCCCCTCAAATGCACATCCTGATGATAACTGATAACCAGTTTTACTTTTTTAATTTTTCTCAAAAACGCAACTAAAACTGAACTGCCAAAAAACGGATAATGTAAATGCACAATATCAAAAGACCACAACCGCCAAAGCAATTGTGGCAAAATAGCCCCAAGTCCAACTCGAAACCAAGGGATTAAAGTTACAATTTTATAGCGTTTACCATTTTTAAGATCTTCTGAATTTCGCGGGACAAACAATGTTACATCGTGTCCTCGTTCAGTTAGCTGGTCTGCATAAGAATGAGCGACCATGCCTAAACCACCCGGCTGGGGTGGAACATGGCAAACAACTTGCGCTATTTTCATAGAAACATATTGTTAAATTGCTGAATTGTTAATTTGCTACATGGCTGGCCACATTCATTTTTGTTTTTCTGTTTCATTTTCATTGTTTTCTTGTTCTTGTGCTTTTTCTTCATTCTTTTTATCACGCATTTCCTTTACATATAGAGGTTCGCAACTTCCAAAAAAATCATCAGCCAATACCGTACAAGTATTAATATAATTTAATGGAATAACATTCTGGCCAGAATCAGCTAAGTCGTGCTCTTCCTGGTAATTTTGAATAATGCATTCCTGAGCATCGTTCTGCTTGATAATTCTAAGTAATGAATAGTAAACGGTTTTTTCAGAAGTTTCACCGCTATCTTTTACCAATAAAATATTTTTACTTTCACAATAATCAAACGCATCTTTGAAACATTCTTTGGCTTTATCATTTGTTCTCCCGGAATTTACAATATCGCCTGAATTTTGCTCATACCAAATTCCACAACTGTTTTCCGTTGCATTATAAAAATGCTCAACCGGAATTACGGAGACATATTTGAATGAACGCTTTAATTGTAATTGTGAACCTGGATAATAAACTTTGAAGTAACCTGCCAAAAGGATTATTATTGCAGCCACTACTAACCAAAATATTTTTTTTAACATATCACCAAACAATTATTTTTTTTATTAATTTTAAATATAAATTCAAAATCGGATTACCTATATATTTTAACAACGGATTTTCAATTTCCTGAAACAGTATTTTGCCGGCATAATCTCGAATCAACTGTTTATCTTTTTTAATGCGAAACCCTCTGACCTGTTTTCTGACTTGAATAATATGACGCCAAGTTCTTAATTTCAAAAAATACCCATATACTCTTAATTTTGTTTTGAACCAACCCTTTGCCACAGAATAAAGCAACATCGCCAGCTCCATAAATAAGAGCGCAGGTAAGATTAATAGTATGGTTCGAAACTTGTAAAAACTGAATAAAACCAGATACCGATTTCTTTCCATGTAGAAAAGCATGCGCACACTACGAGCAAATTCGTATTTATGATAAACTACCGATTTTGGTGCCAGCACGATTTTGTAACCAGCCAACTTCGCTCGCCAATTGAGCTCAATATCATCATGATACATGTAATATTCTTCATCATACCCACCGATCTTGTCCAACACTTCCTTTTTCACGACCAACGAACAACCACTTGCGTACCCCTTGAGTTCCTCGACTTTTGACTTTTGACTCAAGACTTTTGACTTGGGTTCCCCATATCCATCTGTAAATCCAAATCCCAAATAATGCATCACATTTCCCACAGAATTAATAAGTGG
>JABMRF010000025.1 GCA_013202715.1 Candidatus Kuenenbacteria bacterium | reverse complement strand
CAAGAACTGCTGCCACTGCCTTCTGAAGATCTTCCAGCTTCTTGGCTTCTTCTGCTGCCGGATCAACTACCGGTGCGGGCGTTTCGTCCTTCTGAGCTGCCCCATCAAGCGCATTCCAATTCGCTCCGCAATGCTTGCAGAGCATATTGTCCTCGGGGGTCAGCGTGTTGCATTTCTGGCAGAGAACATCCTCCACCTTCGGCAACTCGATCTCGTTCGATCCAACAGGAGGCTTGAGGTCATCACCGGTCGCCCCACACTTGGGACAAACGGTCTCGACGATCCGCATCTCTGTTTGGCACTTCGGACACTTCAATTTTGCATCAGCTCCGGTCGTCATGGCGTCTCCTTGTTGTTGTATGGTTACAGTCGTTCGAAATGTTTTTCCGACATCTCCCATTTCTTTCTCCCTTGTTTAAATTTTCAAAAAACAGTTAACTAATTATCTTAAACCACAAAGATCTCTTCTGATCTACGATAATTAGTCACGATTATCCACATTATATTTACAAAATATTGTAGCATACAAGAATAAGTTTGTCAAGCACCAAAAAAACTGCCCGTACGACAGTTTTAAATTTGTCTTTTATTTAACCTAATTACCTATAAACTATAAGCTATAAGCTAACAACCTAATTAGCTAATCCCCTACTTCTCATCAATGTCCGGCATGCCAAAAAACTCTTCTTCTTGCTTAAACTTAGGCAAATCAGCATGTTTATTCTGTTTAATCTCTTTTTCCTGCTCATCTTCTTCACCTGATCCAGGAATCTGAGGAATTGGAATCTCTTGTTCTTCGACTTCCACTACCGGCTTTTCCGCTTCATGTTCTGCTTCGTCCAATTCATCAACTTCTTCCAATTCTTCAATTTCCGGAATTTGCATTTCTTCTTCAGCTTCTTCAATCTCTTCTTCAACACTTTCATCTTCCGGAACTTCATTGTAATCAACTAAATGCGGACTCTCTTCATCCTTTTTTAAAGATCCAAAAAGGCGATCTTTTTCCGGATCATATGTGATTACCGCGAAGACAATTCCCAAAATTATTCCTAAAATTATTCCAATAAATAAATTCAAAAATACATTTGGTCGAACCGGATATTTTGAAACAAGTGGAGAATCAAGAACTTTTAAATCCACATCATCAATTCCGAGAAAATCTTTTTTCTGATTAGTTAACGTATATGAAACGGCATTTGAAATCTGCAGAGCCTGTCCAGGGTCCGGATGATAAATTTGAATTTCAAGTTTACTCAAACCGCCCGGAACATTTGCTTCAACTGTTTTGTTCCATTTTTTTCTTCGCTGAAGTTCATCAGCCGGGAAATAATCTTTGTCAACATCAAACCCAGAATATAAAATCTTTTCCAAAAACGAGCTAGAATAAATAACCTGAATTAATTTATTAGCAAACCGCTCCTCTGATTTTGAAGCGCTATAAGCATCAATACTAAAACTTGATTTTTGTACCACAAAAATACTAACAGTTGCTCGATACAAAAACGGTTGAATCAAAGTAAAAATTAAGGACAGCAAAAAAATTATCAAGCCGACGGCCACAACCTTGCGCCAGTCGTTTTTGACAATTTGTAAATGGTTAATTGGTTTTACATTTTCCATATATCTAAGTCTTGAGTCTTGAGTCAAAAGTCTAAAGTTGTCTCAATTAAGAGTTCTGAACTTTTGACTATTGATTTTTGACTATTGACTATTTAAGGGTAATCTCAAATTCTTGTTCGTCTTCACCCCGTTTAACCCAAAACCTGATTGAGTTACCCGGTTTATATTGTGAAATTAATTCTGTTAAATTTTTGTTGGCGCTCAGTTCTTCATTTTCAATTTTCAAAATGATATCGCCAGCCTGAAGAATTCCTTTGGCTGGGCTGTCGGATTTGATTCCCTGATTAACAATTTTCGCTCCTTTTACCTCAGAAACTTGTGGGTTCAAAACCTCTGCCAAATCATAAAACTTAATTCCGAGATACGGCTGTTGCCATTCTTGCCCCTGAACAACCTCTTTCATAATTTCAGTCAAATGATCAATCGGAGTAACTAAACCCGATTCAGATTGGAGCAGGCCGGCCACTTTTCCGTCCAGAGTAATAACTGGACTTGCTAAAAATTCCTCTTCGACCTGGTCTTT
>JABMRF010000024.1 GCA_013202715.1 Candidatus Kuenenbacteria bacterium | reverse complement strand
TGATATCAGGCAGGGCCAACTCGCGCATAAACAACTTTTCCTTTTCCATTTTTATCTTTGACTTGGACCCGATCATTTCAATAATTTTCGCAGCCACATCTGAAATCTTATAAACTTCTGTACTACCAAGATTCATAGGCTCATTGATATCTGATTCCATTAGATTAATGCAACCTTCCACAATATCAGTGACATAACAAAGTGAAGATGTAAATTCTTTTCCTCCGTAAATGACTAAGTCTTTGTTTTCAAGTGCATTTAATATAAAATCCGGAATCATTTGCCCGTCGTTTAGTAACATGCGTGGCCCGTAAGTTCTAAAAATTCGAGCGGTTTTTGTATCCAGATTATGTGTCTTTCGATAAATATCCACAACCGTTTCGGCGTAACGTTTTCCCTCATCATAACAGGCTCGCGGATCCATCATATCTGAAACTCCCCGAAAATCTTCTTTGATAAATTCTCCCTTTGGCACTTCACCGTAAACAACCGAGGATGATGTATGTAAATATTTGGCTTTGTATTTGACTGCCAAATCCAAAGCGTTAATCAGTCCAACTGTATTTGCTAAAACTGTCGCCTTGCGTAATTTTTCAAAATTAATGACTGACATTGGACAGGCCAGGTTGTAGACTTCCTGAATGCCAAACACCTTCAACTGAAACAAATCCAAATCCTTCTCACTTTCCAAATCGAACTTTTCCGCAATGTCATGTTTTATAAATTTAAAACTTGCGGATTTCAACAAATGATTGATGTTATTTTCACTGCTGGTGGAAAAATTATCAATACAGATTACATTAGAATCATGTAATAATCTTTCACATAAAGGTACGCCTAAAAATCCGGCACCACCGATTACTAAAACATTTTTTCTTTGATCCATAGATTTTAAATTATTATTAATGACATTATATTATTTACGTTTAATTCAACTTCCATTATCCCAAGGGGCAAAGATCAAGGATCAAAGGGCAAAGAAAGAATAAAGAGGAAGGACCAAAGCTAAAAGAAAATCACCACAAAAGTTCTTTACGCTTTAATCTTTATGCTTTACTACTCCTTTGCTCTTTGCCACTTGCTCTTTGCTCTTGATTACGCGTTTATTCTACGCATATAAAAACCAAATAGATCGATAAAATCTATAGTTATAATATACTAAATTATGCGAAAAGTTGCAAATTTAATCCAAACTAACCAACTTATATAAATTAAATTGCTCATCTATTTGTTTAAATTTATTTAATTGTAAATTTAGCGACTTTATCTTTTTTTCATTAATATAATTTATGTCAGTTTCTGGCCTCAAGGTAAGATAATAAATTGGTTTGTAATTAATAGCTGTCTGTAATCTGGAAAAAACTGTATAATCAAGATCAAAAACCGCAACTTGGTGCCGTGGAAAAAATAGTTTATCCGCACGATCAGTAATTATTACAGAATCATTTTCAATAAACGAATTAACTTTCTCAGCGCGAACATAATAGGATTCAATAACTTTTTTCTGGGCAACCAATCCATCACCTGGCGAATCATAAACTATTAAAGCTGAATATGTTGTTAAACTAATTATTACAACCGTTATTAAAGTAATTTTTAGCCACTTATAAACTTTTAATTTTAATGATTCAGCTAGCAAATATGCAATTAGTGGGAGAATCAAAATATTTAACGGCAACCAATATCGGACATATGAACTGCCAACTGTATTATTTTCTAAAACCAGAAGATCAACAAATTCCCAGCTTCCGTAATAAAGTACCAGCCAAACGCTGATTAAAAAACTACAAACAGCAAAACAAACTTGATTTTTTGTAACCTGCTTTTTGAATGCATTAATTAACCAAACAATTCCACCGACAAAGCACAAAACAACGTATGGCAACAAAAACTCCACGAAATATTTTCCAAAATTCCACAAGATTGTTTTTTCGTAAAATCCAAATGGCGCAAAAATTAATTTTAAATAAGTTACTATTTTCATCCCGCCACTAACCTGCAGTTCCGGTGGCATTCTATCCATAATTGCACCGCCACTGCTTAAATTCAAATATCCGATTGTAAAATAAGATCCGTATGTTTGTTCATTATAAATAAGAAGAATTGCCAGGGGAACCAACCCCGCAACTAAAAAAATCAGGACTTGACTCAGTTCCACTTTCTTTCGATAAAAGATAAAACAAACCAAAACAATAATTGCGATCCAGATCGCTTCAGTTAAACGAGTTATCACAGCAAAGCTCAAAAGCAGCCCACTCAAAATCGAGAAACCATATTTATATTTGTATTCAACCTGATCCCCGATTCTAATTAAAAAGTACAAACCGGAAATCACTAAAAAGATAAATAATATTGTCGGCAACATAACCAAATTCGCATAATACCAAAACGATGCCAGGCCGAACAAAAGCAAAGCGCTGATAAAGCCAATCAGATCGTTAAAAACACGCCGGATTAAACCGTAAAAAAATAACACCATAGCCGAAGCCAATAGAGGTGTTAAAAACATGATCAAATATGAACCGATAAACTTTGTCAGCCAGCCGTAAATTATGAGCATGCCCAAAAAGCTTACCGGTACAATATTTCCGTCAAAAGTTACATTTGTACTTCTGGGATGGATAACATTATTAAGTTCAACGTTTAGAGGCTCAGTTTTAATAAAATCATTCGTCAATGCAAACTGTTTAATAAAATAATTATTGGCCATTGCGTCTGGCCAGGAAAAAATATAATGGCCTTCCGCTTGATTAGCAAGTGGTAATGTTACGGAAACATAAAATGCAGAATAGATTATAAAAAAAACTACTGCCAAAGCAATTAAAACTAACAAGAATTTATTCATTCCCTTTATGTTCATACTAAGCTCAGTATACCGAATTTAAGCGAAATTTTCAAGCTCTCTTATGTCATTGCGAGGAGCCGGCGAAGCAAGGCGACGAAGCAAATAAAAAACTCCCGCGCATTGCGAAGGAGCTTGTCGTTCTTACAAGTTAATCACTACTCGTCCAAGGCCTTCGTCACCGTTCTTTGCCCAGCAACCGTTCTCGGTATTCCAGTCAAAGCCGTGCATTCTCATGAATCGCGCCTTCACAGCTCTTTTGAACTTACCATCGTGCAGGTAAGTCTGAATTCGCCTGGTTCTTCCATGAAATACGATAACATCGTCCGCTTTGGGCACTTCCGACAGATCCCCAATCTGCTTGATAATCGCCGGGTTCTCATCTCTGTTCACAGCAACAATTGCCATTCTCTCACTCCTATGGTTATATGCCAGGCTCAAAGGATTATCATCGTAACAAATTGGATTATATTTGTCAAGGCGGTAAATAAAGAAGTGGTGAAGGAGGGATCAGAAGGGAGCAGAAGCGTAAGAAATTAAAAATTTATCCAACTCTTATGCTTTACGCTCCTGCTCCCCCCTGCTCCCCTCTCCACAGCTTGCGCCCTTTTCCCTCTCTTGCTAGAATATAACTACATATGAAAGCATTCCTTAGTTTAATAAAAAAACACTGGGCACCAATCTTGCTGGTCTTTTTTATTTGCCTGATGTTTTATCCATATGCATACTTGAGCTTTCAAACTGAACACAAATTTTATTCACCTGACGAAACTGCCAATTTTATATTCACAAAACAGTTCATTGAAAATGGGAAAATTTATCTTGAAGAAAATTTAAATCCGGAAGTGAATAATATCATTTTGCCAAGAAGTATTAATATTCTCGAAAACAAATTGGTTCCACAAAGTTTTCTGGGCCTCAATCTAATCTATGGCGCAATCGGAAAAATAACTGGCGCGAATTTTATTATTTTTCTAACGCCAATTGTCAGTTTAATTTCAGTTTTACTATTTTATTTTTTAATCAAACACGTTTTCAATCGACAAATAGCATTTTGGTCAGCATTATTATTATTAATTCACCCGGTATTTTGGTATTCAGCCGGAAAAACAATGCTCCATAACAATTTGTTTATTTTCTTAATAATTCTTGGCTTTTTAATTTTATTCAAAGCTCTGAATTCAAAAAAACACGCCACTCCTCTATTTGTTTTTTCAGCAATAGTTCTCGGACTTTCAATTTGGGTCAGATCAAGTGAGCTCATCTGGATCGGAATATTTTTGCTGGTGTTTTATTTGTTTAATCGGAAAAAAATTAACTTGAAGCAAACAAGCAGTTTTATTATTTTCTTTGCAATCATGATTGGAATACTGCTCGCAATAAATTATTCAGTATACAACAATATCTTTTCCAGCGGATACTCTTCTTTTGAACAGATCGGGATTGAAAAGAATTTACTTCAAAAAACCGGAGATTTTTTCGCTAAACTGTTTTTACCTTTTGGATTTAATTTCAAATATATTTTAATTCACTTGTTTGAGTTTTTTGTAAAATATATCTGGTTTTTATTTATTCCATCATTTTTGAGTTTAATTTTCGTTCTAAAAAACAAAAACATAACCGGTGTTCAAAAATCTTATACAATTGCGACCGGATTGATCAGTGTATTTTTAATAATTTTTTACGGCAGTTACTGGCTATGGGGACTGTCCGGTCAGCCAGAGCAACCTCTAATTGCAATAGGCAGTCCACATCTGCGATATTGGCTCCCAATGCTAGTTTTGACATTGCCGTTTATCGTTATCTTTTTTACAAATATCCTTCCTGGCGTTTTCAATTTCAAATCAAATCGAATAAAAAACTTACTCCTTGGTTTGTTTACAATTTTCATTCTTATTTTTTCAATAAATCAAGTTTTTTATAGTCAAGATGAAGGTTTCTTGAAAATAAAACAGGACCTTTTGGAATTCAAACCCAGACTTGAACAGGTTCAAAGTTTAATACCAAGCGATTCAGTTTTGATTGTGCCAAATTGGGCTGACCGAATATTTTTCCCGGAATTTGCAGTTATTCATTCTATTGAAGATTCCAATGTTCATTCCGGTGATATTTTCGCGAAGATAAAAGATTTAACTGCCCTTAGACCTGTATATTATTACTCAGCGTCCTCAACAAAAGACATCGAGGACCTAAATGAAAATAAATTCAAAAAACACGATCTCAATCTTGAGCTTGTTCAATCTATTTACAAAGGAGAAAGTTTATATATTTTGAATAAAACTACTGAAGTAAAAAAGCAAGAAAACAAAAACTAACGACGCTCATTCTTGTAGATTTCTCCACTATGGTCGAAATGACAAGAATGCGCAAGTGCTTGGCTTCTAATTCACCTTAGTCATAACTCCACCCTCTTTTGTCATTTCGAGCGACGACTCCATCATCCTTTGTCATTTCGAGCGACGACGAAGGAGGAGTCGAGAAATCTACAAAGGAACAAGGCTAATATTATTAAAAGATGAAATCAATCAAAACACAATCCATAGTTAAACTTCTTCGCTATACATTTATTGTCGGCGCAGTTTTGATTTTAGTATTTATAACTTGGAAAAACTTCTCCCCTCTTGGTGAGCAAGTAATCGAATACAATTTTGAAACCAAAACCCCTTTCATTCAGAGCATCCTACCGCTGACGCGAGTTGAAAAAATCAAATGCGAAAAAGAAATTGGTTGCTATCAAGAAATTTTCAACGATCCGACTTATCTTGAAATTCTGATGCCCCGCAAATTCAAAACTGTTACAATTCAGATTCAATATCAAACTGATAATGATTTTCCACTCAAAATCGGCATGCAACTTTACAAAAATTGGGGCTATGATTCAAAAACCAGCAATATTATTTCTGAAGAAAATGGCTGGCTGACAAGTGAAGTTGAATTTGATTTGGAAAAAACATATATCGAAAAGAGAAAAGCCTCCTTTGCCATTTCGATGGAACCGATCAAAGACAATGAAGAAACTATGCGAATTAGGGACATGCGTTTCAAATTCGAACGCATAACTTTTGCCAGTCGGGTTTTGGACAGTATGAGGGACTGTACATTTTTTGAAAAACTTTGGCAACGAATAATTACTTAATTACCTAATTACAATCAATTACTATTAATTACAACAAATTACTGAATTTATATGCTGACAAAAAAACTCATTAAACCAATTTTCAAGGATTTGTTTGCCGTTTGCTTGATTTTGTATTTAATTTTATATATACTTGAATGGTTACAGCCTGGATTCGTCTCATTTTACATTCAGGCAGATATGATCCTGATTTTAACTCTGATAAGCGG